>CAWUVR010000083.1:0-5720 GCA_963925905.1 uncultured Pelagibacteraceae bacterium | reverse complement strand
TTTAACGTATTAGTTAAAGAAATTAGATCATTAGCATTAAACTTGGAGCTTAATTAATTATGAGTAGAGAACTATCAAATTTATTTTCTAAAAAAATTAGCAAAGACGTTTTTTCTAAAATAAAAATATCTCTTGCTAGTCCTGAAAAAATTAAATCTTGGTCTTTTGGAGAAATAAAAAAACCAGAGACTATTAATTATAGAACTTTCAAGCCTGAAAAAGACGGCTTATTTTGTGCAAGAATTTTTGGTCCTGTCAAAGATTACGAATGTCTATGTGGAAAATACAAAGGAATGAAGTTCAGAGGTATTATTTGTGAAAAATGTGGAACTGAAATTACCAAATCTAATGTTAGAAGAGACAGAATGGGCCACATTGATTTGGCCACACCCGTTTCCCACATTTGGTTTTTAAAATCACTACCAAGCAGAATTGCACTTGCTTTGGATTTAAAATTAAAAGATCTAGAAAAAGTTTTATATTACGAACACTTTATCATTATAGAGCCTGGATTAACTCCTTTTCATAGAAATCAAATTGTTTCAGAAGAAGAATTTTTAAAAGCCCAAGAAGAATTCGGAGAAGATTCGTTCACCGCAGGAATTGGAGCTTCGGCTATTAGAGATTGTTTGGCTAATTTAGATATGGAAGCGGATAGAGACCGTTTAAGAGAAGAGTTAAAAACTATCACATCTAAAGTTAATGAAGAAAGAACTATTAAAAGATTAAAGCTAATTGAATCTTTTATCTCATCTGGAAACAAAGCTGAGTGGATGATTTTAACTACTTTGCCAGTTATCCCACCTGAACTTAGGCCTTTAGTTCCTTTGGATGGTGGAAGATTTGCAACATCCGATTTAAACGATTTATACCGAAGAGTAATTAACAGAAATAATCGTTTGAGAAGATTGATGGATTTAAGAGCTCCGGATATCATTGTTAGAAATGAAAAAAGAATGCTGCAAGAGTCAGTAGATGCTCTATTTGATAACGGAAGAAGAGGAAGAGTAATTACAGGTACAGGAAAAAGACCTTTGAAATCTTTAGCTGAAATGCTTAAAGGAAAACAAGGTAGATTTAGACAAAATTTATTAGGTAAACGAGTGGATTATTCTGGAAGATCCGTAATTGTTTCTGGTCCAGAATTAAAACTTCATCAGTGCGGTCTTCCTAAAAAAATGGCACTGGAGTTATTTAAGCCATTTGTTTATGCAAGATTAGACAAACTTGGATATGCAACAACCATTAAACAAGCAAAAAAAATTGTTGAAAAAGAAAAACAAGAAGTTTGGGATATTTTAGATCACGTTATTAGACAACATCCAGTATTATTGAACAGAGCTCCGACTTTACACAGATTGGGAGTTCAAGCTTTTGAACCTGTATTGACAGAGATGAAAGCTATTCAATTGCATCCTCTGGTAACAGCAGCATTTAACGCTGACTTTGATGGTGACCAAATGGCAGTTCACGTTCCATTAAGTATTGAAGCTCAGCTTGAAGCTAGAGTTTTGATGATGTCTACAAACAATATTCTGCATCCTGCTAACGGAAAACCAATTATTGTTCCGAGTCAGGATATGGTTTTAGGAATTTACTACTTGGCACAAGAGCCATTAGAAAATAAAGATGAAAAACCTCAAGGGTATTTTTTAAATATTAATGAAATCGAACAAGCTATTGAAGGTGGAAACATTCATATTCATTCTAAAATCATCTCAAGATTTGAGACTAAAGATGAAAATGGAAACCTAATATTTAAAAAATTCGAAAGTACTGCTGGAAGATTTATTATTTCCAATATTTTACCAAAACACAAAGATATTAAATTTGACTTAATTAACAGAACTCTTTCTAAGAAAAATATTTCTGAAGTTATAGATAAAGTTTTTAGATTCTGCGGACAAAAAGAAACAGTTATATTCTGCGATCGCTTGATGACATTGGGGTTCAAAAATGCATTTAAAGCAGGTATATCTTTTGGAAAAGACGATCTTATTATTCCAGAAAGCAAAAAAGGAATTATTAAAGACGCTAAAAAATTAGTCGAAGAGTATGAAAATCAATACGCTGAAGGACTGATTACCAAAGGTGAAAAATATAACAAGGTAATCGATCAGTGGTCTAAGTGTACAGATAAGATTGCAGCAGAAATGATGAATATTATTTCCACTCCAAAAAAAGACAAAGAAGGAAAAATTCAAATTAACTCAGTATTTATGATGGCAGATTCTGGAGCTAGGGGTTCAGCGGCTCAGATGAAGCAGTTAGCTGGAATGAGGGGATTGATGGCAAAACCTTCAGGAGAGATTATTGAGACACCTATTATTTCAAATTTTAAAGAAGGTCTTACTATTTTAGAATATTTCACATCAACCCATGGAGCACGTAAAGGTTTGGCTGATACAGCATTGAAAACAGCTAACTCTGGATACCTAACAAGAAGATTGTGTGATGTTTCCCAAGATGTAATTATTTCATTATTAGATTGCGGAAATGACAAGCCGATTACCATCGGTGAAATTATTGAAGGTGGAAATGTTCTAGTAAGTTTGGCTGAAAGAGCACTTGGAAGATACTCTGCTGAAGATATTAAAAATTCTTTAACCGGAGAAGTTCTTGTTAAGAAAAAACAAATGATTGATGAAGAAAAATGTGACCTAATTGAATCTGCAGGGGTGAAAACATGCAAAGTTTATTCAGTGATCACTTGTTCTAGTCAAAAAGGTGTATGTCAAAAATGTTACGGTAGAGATTTAGCTAGAGGAAAAGCAGTTTCTATAGGTGAATGCGTAGGAATGATAGCTGCACAATCCATTGGTGAGCCTGGTACGCAATTAACTATGAGAACCTTTCACGTTGGAGGAACAGCATCCTTCAAAGAGGAATCTTCTGTAATCGCACCATCAGATGGTATTTTAAAATTAGTAAGTAAAAATTTAGTAGAAGACTCTTCTAAAAATTTAATTGTAATGGGTAGAAATATCGAGATTACAATTGAAAAAGATGGGTATGTAAAAGCTTCTTACAAAGTTCCATACGGAACAAAACTTTTTGTAAGACCTGATCAGCCAGTTAAGAAAAATCAAAAAATTTGCGAATGGGATCCTTATACTTTGCCAGTGATTTCTGAAACAGCCGGGATTGTAAACTACGTCGACCTTGTAGATGGAGCGTCCATCTCTGATAAAACAGATGAGAATACTGGAATTTCTTCAAAAATTGTATTGGATTGGAGATCTCAATCTAAAAACTTAGACCTAAAACCAAGACTTACTTTGAGAGACAAAAACGATGAAGTGGTAACAAAAGCAGATGGAAATGAAGCTAGATATTACTTATCTCCAGAAACAATTTTGTCCGTTGCCGATGGTTCCAAAGTTAATGCTGGTGACGTTTTGGCCAGAT
This sequence comes from uncultured Pelagibacteraceae bacterium, assembly GCA_963925905.1. Lineage (GTDB taxonomy): Bacteria > Pseudomonadota > Alphaproteobacteria > Pelagibacterales > Pelagibacteraceae > IMCC9063. The sequence continues at coordinate 2,312 of CAWUVR010000083.1, read as the reverse complement.
TGCCAAAAGCTACATCGAAAACAAAAGATATAACAGGAGGATTGCCTCGTGTTGCCGAATTATTCGAAGCAAGAAAACCAAAAGAAGGAGCTATCATTGCTGAAAACGATGGAAAAATAATTTTTGGAAAAGAGATTAGAGGAAAACAAAAAATTACTATTCAAGGAGAAGGCGGAATAGAATCTAATTATTTAATTCCTAAAGGAAAACAAATTAACTTTAATCCTGGCGAAAGCATTTCAAAGGGGGAGTATTTGCTTGATGGAAGTCCTGCTACTCATGATATTTTAAAAATTCTTGGGGTAGAGTACTTGACTGAATATTTTGTTAATGAAGTCCAAGGCGTATACAGACTTCAGGGTGTTGTTATTAACGATAAACATATCGAAGTTATTTTAAGACAAATGTTGAGAAAAGTTGACATTAGAGAGCCTGGAGACAGTAATTATTTGCTAGGAGAAATTATCGATAGAATTGATGTTGTTAATTTAAATGCAGAATTGAAAAAAGAAGGAAAAAAACAAATAGTTTCAACTCCAGTATTGCTGGGTATCACTAAAGCTTCATTGCAAACTAAATCATTTATTTCCGCAGCTTCATTTCAAGAAACTACTAGAGTTTTGACGGATGCTGCTATTAAAGGAAAATCTGACGAATTATTTGGTCTAAAAGAAAACGTTATTGTGGGTAGACTGATACCTGCTGGCAGCGGAATGAGCCGAATTAGACTCAATAATGTAGCTCACCAAAAGGACATTGAGTTGCAAGCAAAGATCAAAAATAAAAAATCTGAAGCTGTTGAAGAAGCGGCCCTGTAGCCCAAAACGCCTATAAAAATAAGTGTTTTTTTAGCAAGGTTGTTGTTGACCTTATAAAATAAATCAGTATTAATAGCGAAATTTTTAAGGTAGCACGTAAGGCCTTTATTCGCTTTAAACAACTACCGTTTTACAAGTTCTTCGTAAGCTTTCCTTAAAAAAATTTATTTAAAAAAATTATGCCAACTATTAATCAGTTGTTAAAAAGGAAACGAAAAAAAGTTGTCGCTAGGAATAAAGTTCCTGCGCTTGAAGCTTGTCCTTTAAAAAGAGGTGTGTGTACTAGAGTGTATACAACCACTCCCAAAAAACCGAATTCTGCATTAAGAAAAGTTGCAAGAGTTAGATTGTCTAATGGATTTGAAGTTACAAGTTACATTCCAGGAGAAGGTCATAACTTGCAAGAACACTCAGTCGTTATGATTAGAGGTGGTCGTGTTAAAGATTTACCAGGTGTGCGTTATCATACGGTTAGAGGACTTCTAGATACACAAGGTGTAGCAGGAAGAAAACAACAACGTTCTAAGTACGGAACTAAGAGACCTAAATAATCATGTCTAGAAGAAGAGCCCAAATTAAAAGACAAGTAGAAGCTGATCCAGTTTACGGAACAAAAGTTATTACCAAATTTATTAATTCCCTAATGCTTGATGGAAAAAAAACTGTAGCAGAAAAAATTGTTTACAGAACTTTTGAAATCATCAAAGAAAAATCAAAACAAGATCCTCTAGAAGTATTTAACGAGGCTATCAAAAACGTCAAACCAAACTTAGAAGTTAAATCCAGAAGAGTTGGTGGTGCTACGTATCAAGTTCCGGTTGAAGTTAGGTCTGACAGAGCCCAAGCATTAGCTATTAGATGGTTAATAGAATCTTCAAAGAAAAGAGGAGATAAGACAATGCAAGAAAGATTGTCGAAAGAATTTTTGGATGCGTCTACCAACAAAGGTAACGCCATTAAGAAAAAAGAAGACACACACAAAATGGCAGAAGCTAACAAAGCTTTCGCGCATTTTAGATGGTAATTTATGGATAAAGAAATTTCAAAAGATAAATATAGAAATATTGGTATCATGGCCCACATTGATGCTGGAAAAACTACGACAACGGAGCGTATTCTATATTACACAGGCAAAGAGCATAAAATTGGAGAAGTTCATGATGGTGCAGCAACTATGGACTGGATGGAGCAAGAACAAGAGCGAGGAATTACAATTACTTCTGCGGCAACAACTTGTTTTTGGAATGAGCATAGAATTAATATTATAGACACACCAGGACACGTTGATTTCACTATTGAGGTAGAAAGATCATTAAAAGTTTTAGATGGAGCTGTTGCGGTATTTGACGGCGTTGCTGGTGTAGAACCGCAATCCGAAACTGTTTGGAGACAAGCAGATAAATATAAAGTTCCAAGAATGTGTTTTATAAACAAATTAGACAGAACAGGCGCTAACTTTTTCATGTGTGTTGACATGATTAGAGAACGATTAGG
>CAWUVR010000082.1:0-15088 GCA_963925905.1 uncultured Pelagibacteraceae bacterium | reverse complement strand
GATCTAAAGTATATTGGTAACGCTCTTCAAAGGTAGCTTTATCAAATCCAAAACAATTTGCGGTGTACACGTATAGCCAATAAATACCTCGCTTACCTATTCTCTCTGCGTCTGCAAAACATAGTAAGCTTTTAGTCTTCTCATCTGATTGAGGATTTAGCCCTGTACCTATGTAGTAAATTCTCCCCCGAGTATCTACCTGTACAGCAAACCATATTCTACTGAACGCTGAACTCTCTTTTGCCATTTCGTAATTAATTCTAGCTGACAAAACTTTAGAAGTTCTAGCTAAGTCATTTTCATATACTACTTTACAATCCCGCTTGTATCTTAACAAAGCAAGTGGATTTGTATCTATATCCGTTGGCCTGAATACATTAGCTGGCTTACCTTCGGCATTGAGGAAACTTTCTTGTGAGGGAAAATTTGCAAGAGGTAGATTGTTTTCCCAAATATTAGAATAAACTTCTAGCATTTTAGGATCAATTTTAAATGGTACAGATTGAATATAATTAATAGCTGAGTACCAGTCTTTAAGATCTAAAGTCTCAAGACTATGTAAATAGTTATAATCGTTTGTTTTAACTAAAGGTTGCTTGGCTAAGTATTCATTAACAAAGCCTCCGTTAAATGGAGACGACCATAAATTTGGACAACACACCATTGCTTTATAAAAGGGAGTTAAAACTCCTATCTGTGAATTTTTACTCGCTATCCTTTTTTCTACTTCGGGGTTTAATCTTAAATAATTTCTAGTTTTGTTATTGGCTACCTTCCTATTGTCGACATAGACCACCCCTGTAGCCTCAATTAACAAGCTTATAAGTTGCTCCCCTACAATAACTTTCTTTTCAATAGACCATGGAATTATAGGTACATTGTATTTAGTAAGACTATGAGCAAACACCTTTTTCTTATGCTGAAGATTTCGAGTTCTGTTCACTAAGTCTTTTAGAATTTTTGCATGTAAGTTAGGAAGAGTTCGTTTAAAGATTAAATTGTTTATTTCTAATTCAACCATAGATCCAATGTCCGTAGCTGATTGAACTAATGTCTTACCTAATGATACACTCTCAATTACAGATTTTAAGATAATCAAAGCGACTTTCTTATTGTCTGATAATTCTATTAAAGGCTCGAGAGTAACTTTAGGCCTGCCCCTCATAGCATTACCTGCCTCTCGAGATCTTGCCTCAACAAACTCATCTATTTTTGTAGCTACGGGAAGTAATAACTCCTTAGTTAAATAGATATAAGCTGGAGTTACACCGTGTCTGCCTTTTTCATAATTCTTTCTTAAACTGCTATCGAACCGTTGCTTACCAAGACGGATCATTTCGCCTTCTCGTTGATCTTCTATAAAATTAACGTCTAGTTTGTTCATGGGAAAATCCTTTATTTTGAGTAGTTTTGTAATCCGTATATTTAACTTCGCCAGTCATTTTACATTCACTACAAGGCTCAGTAATTATTGGTTTGAAACTTAAATACTTAAACCCATTTCCCTTACAACACGTACATATTTCTACTCTCTCTGTCATAATCTAACTCCTCCAAAGTTGTTGAGGTAAATTAAATTACTGTGAAAACCTACTAGGATTGCAAATCCTTGTATCCCAGTTCGATTCTGGGCGTGGCCTCCACATATTTTTATTGTTTTTATAAAAAAAATTTGTATTGTGACCAAATTCCTCGATAGCTCAGTTGGTAGAGCAGTTGACTGTTAATCAATTGGTCGCAGGTTCGAGTCCTGCTCGAGGAGCCAAAACTAGATAACTTTTCTTAAATTGCTTTGATCTTTTAAAGATTCCAAAACTTTAGACTTTTCTGAAGGAGCCAAATCATTAAATAATTTGATTAAAAAAGAATAGTTAAGACTTTGAGATTCGCCATTACTGGAAGCTGTCTCAGAAAAATCCTGATAATCTTCAAAAAAATACTTAACGGGAACTTTTAAAAAGTTAGCAAGCTGCAACAATCTAGCAGAAGAAACTCCGTTGGTACCCTTTTCGTATTTTTGAATTTGCTGAAATGTAACGTTTATTGCCTGAGCTACTTGAGTTTGGGTTAGTCCTAATGATGTTCTTTTTAATCTTAATTTCTTACCTAGGTGTTGATTTAATTGCGCGCTCATAAAAAAATTGTCCCTCTTTTTTTACACAATAAACTCGAAAAAAATGGTTTAGGCAAGCCTAATTTAAGATAAAATAGTACATATATAAGTTGATTTCTATATAAGTTTTGACTATGCAAAAAATAAAATTTCTTTGGCTGAGAGAGGATTTTAGGCTCAATGACAACCCTGCATATCAAGCTATCTCCAATAGTGACGAAAAATTTCAGATATTTTATTCTTTTGATGAGAAAAAATTTAAAGAAAGGTCAGCTCAAAGATGGTGGTTATATCAAACGCTTCAGAAATTAGAAAAACAACTATCTGAAAAAGGAATTCTTTTTACTATTTACGCATCAGATGAAATTGCAACAATAAAAAATATAGCTAGGAGCCAAACAGTTGGCAGTATTTACTGCAATGAACTGTACGAGCCCAATGAAATAAAAAAAGACCTAGCAATAGAAGCTTTTCTAAAAGTTGAAAATATCGAATTTAGAAAATTCAAGGGAAATTTATTACAAAGTCCCTTCTCTATAAAAAAAAAGGACGGAACGCCTTTTCAAGTTTTTACTCCTTACTGGAGAAACGCTGAAGAGCAGTATTTAAAAGGCGCAAATTACTCTAAAAAAATAAGTAAGTTTAAGGCTAAGCCAGTCGATAACAATAATAAAGAAATTTTAGAACAATTCATAAAACCAAAAAAAAATTGGCATAAAAAATTTGAAAAATACTGGAGCGTTGGTGAAGAATCTGCGAAATTACTACTTAAGGAATTTATTAATAACAAAATTTCTGAGTACGCAACCAATAGAGATATTCCCTCTTCTTCAGGAACATCAAGGTTGTCACCCTACCTTGCTTTTGGAGAAATATCCGCTCAACACATTTTTGATGAATGTTACAAAATTTCAAAAAAAAATATTGGATTCAGAAAGTATATAAATGAAATTGGATGGAGAGAGTTTGCTCATCATCTAATCAATCACTTTCCAGATATGGAAACGGCAAATTTACGAAAACAATTTGATAAGTTCAAGTGGGTTAAGGACAATAATAAGTTAAAAAAATGGAAAATGGGAATGACCGGATACCCCATTGTTGATGCAGGTATGCGTGAACTTTATGAAACAGGCTGGATGCACAATAGAGTTAGAATGATAACAGCTTCTTTTTTGGTGAAGCATTTAAGGATTCATTGGATGGAGGGTGAAAAACATTTTAGAGATTCGTTGCTTGATTTCAATACGGCAAATAATATCGCTGGGTGGCAATGGGTTGCGGGTTGTGGGGCTGATGCTGCTCCGTATTTTAGAATTTTCAATCCGATCCTCCAGGGAGAAAAATTTGATCCTGAAGGAATTTATGTGAAACAATGGGTCAAAGAATTGTCCAATGTTCCAAAAAAATTCATTCATAAGCCCTGGGAATTGCCAGGTGAAGAAAGCGAAAAAATTAATTTTAATCTAGAAAAAGATTACACCAAACCGATTGTAAAGCATGAAGAAGCAAGAAAGCTAGCATTACAAGCATTTGCAGATTTGAAAAAATAAATGAAAAAAAAAATTGCTATCATTGGATCGGGGATCTCTGGCATGTCAGCCTATTACTACTTGAGCAAAAATCACAAGGTTATGCTTTTTGAGCAAAATACTTATCTGGGTGGACACACTCATACCCATAGCTTGACTATGCAAGACGGTATCGTAAATGTTGATAGTGGCTTTATAGTTTTTAACAATTACAATTATAAAAATTTCATAAATTTTATAAAACAGCTGAAAATCAAGTATCAGGTAAGCGATATGAGCTTTTCTGTTATTAGTAATAAAAAAAAATACGAGTGGTCAGGTAGAAATTTTAAAACATTGCTTTTAAGCAACAATATACTCACCTTAAGATACTGGAGAATATTAAGGGATATTTTCAAATTTAATAAAATTTCAAAACAATATGCTGCCAATAAAATAAATTCAGATGAAACAGTTAGTCAATTTTTAAAAAGACTACAATTTTCAAATGAATTTAGAGATCTTTACTTTTACCCCATGTGTGCCTCTATTTGGTCAAATCCTATAGGAAAAATAAGAGGGTATAAAATTCATTTTATTTTAAGTTTTTTTTCCAATCATGGACTAATCAATATTATAAAAAAAAGACCTGTTTGGTACACAATTGTAAATGGCAGCAAAACCTATGTTGAAAAAATTACAAAACTATCAAAGAAAAGCAAAATTATATTAGAAAAAGTAGTAAAAATTGAAGTTGGTAAAAAAACGCTACTTACTGAAAAAGGTAAAAAATACAAATACGATCACGTAGTTATCGCAACCCATGCGGACGATGCAAAAAAAATCATTAACCCTATAACCAAAGAGCAAAAAAAAGTGCTCAATATGATTAGCTATAAGCGCAATACCGCAATCCTACATACTGATGAAAGCGTTATGCCAAAAAATATATCTAACTGGTCTAGTTGGAATTTTTTAGAAATTAACAAAACATTTGCATTAACTTACTGGATGAACTTGCTACAAAATCTCAAAACTAAAGTGAACATTTTTGTTTCTATCAATTGCGACGATAGGATTGAAAAATCAAAAATTATAAAAAAAATTAATTATAAGCACCCAGTATTTAACAACAAAATTAATGATCTGAATGATGCGTTGCTTAAGATTCAGGGAAAAAATAATGTTTGGTTTGTCGGAGCTTGGCAAGGGTATGGATTTCATGAGGATGGAATAAAATCATCCTTAAATGTAATTAAAAAAATCAATTCATGAAAAATATATATTTCTATGAAACAACCGTATTTCACAAGCGAATAAAGCCCTTTAAAAATTTCTTTTCCTACAAGTATCCTTCCGTAATGATCAACTTGGAAAATGCAAAAGATATTGATAAGAAATTTTTTTTTTCTATTAATTCATTGAATGTGATGAGTTTTTATGAGAAAGATCATGGTCCTAGATCAGATCATGCCCATTTGTATTCTTGGGTAATTAGTAAAATAATTAAAAAATTTAATTATAAAAAAAAATTATCAGTATATTTATTTTCTATCCCTAGATTTCTTGGATATGTTTTTAACCCAATATCCATATATTTTTGTCTTGATAGTAAAAAAAAACTGAAATTTGCAATTTATCAAGTAAGAAACACCCATCACGAACAGCATACTTACATTTTTAAAATTAATAAAAAAAATTACAAGAAGCACTCTACTGCAAAAGCTTTTTATGTATCCCCTTTCTTAAAAATGAGTCTTAAGTACGACTTTGATTTAAAGAGTTTTTTCCCAAATATTAACCTATCCATAAATGCACATAACGAATCTATGTACTTAAAAACCGGTTTTGTTGCTAAAGAAAGTAAGTTTACAAATACAAGTATTGCTAAAGCAATACTTGTAAATTTATTTTTTACTCAAAAAATAATGCTGCTCATTCATTTTCAAGCCATTAAAATTTTAATTAAAAGCAAAAGCTTTTTCTTTAAACCCAAAAAAAATAAAGATACAGTTTCTTATCATGAATAAACTGGTAAAAAAATTTTTAGAAAAACAATTAGGAAATATTAGCTGGGGCTCTCTCAGGGTAAACTTTCAAAATACCTATGAAAAAGTTTTCAATGGTAGCCAGTCTGGTCTTACTTCAGATATCTATATTAAGGATGATACAGCGATTAAAGATGTTCTTTATAGAGGGGAATTGGGATTTGCAGAGGGTTATATCAACGACAAATGGGAAACTTCTAATTTAAACAATTTATTAAAAATTCTACTAAAAAATCAATATATTAATAAAAATGAAATAAAGCCCAATTTCTTTGTAAAAATTTTAGAAAAAATTAATTTTCTATTAAAAAAAAACTCGCTCTCTCAAGCTAAAAAAAATATAGAATTTCACTATGATCTTGGAAATGATTTTTACTCTAAGTGGCTAGACCAAACGATGAGCTACTCTTCTGCCATATATGCAGATGATGCTCAAAATCTTATGGGAGCTCAACAGAATAAATACAATACCATCATTAATAACTTGCAAATAAATAACAGCCATAAGGTTTGTGAGATAGGTTGTGGATGGGGTGGTTTTGTTAAAAACCTAACTGAAAAATTTCATAACATTGACATAAATGCTTACACTATTAGCAAAAGTCAATATGACTTCGTTAGTGAAAATGTACTTCCCAATATACAAAGTAAAAATACAAGTCTGAATTTTATGGATTATAGAAAAATTGATAAAAAGTTCGACAAAATTATTTCTATTGAGATGTTTGAGGCTGTTGGAAAAAAGTACTGGAATACCTATTTTGAAAAAATACACTCTTCTTTAAATGAAAATGGAGAAGCTTGCCTACAGATTATAAGTATTAATGACGGTTCTTTTAAAAGTTACTTAAACAATGTTGATTTTATACAAAAATACATATTTCCTGGGGGGATGCTACCTAGCAAATCAGTTTTGTACAGTCTTTTTAAAAAACATAATCTAGAGATAGTTCGTCAAATAGATTTTGGTAAAGATTATTGCAAAACTTTAATGGAATGGAAAAAAAGATTTAATGACAATTGGGACAATATCAAAAATGAAAAATTTAATGACAGATTTAGAAGGGTTTGGAATTATTACTTTGACTATTGCGAAACAGGATTTGCATTAAATCATACTGATGTTAGCCAGTTTTATTTGAAGAAAATTGCTTAATTTTAAATACTGTAATAGTTATACTCTCAAGAAATCATAAATTATGAAAAAAAGCGTAATAGACCTTATTGGCAATACCCCTTTAATTTACCTAAAAGAAGCATCTGAACTAACTGGATGTAAAATTTATGGTAAAGCTGAATTTTTAAACCCAGGACAATCCGTGAAAGATCGAGCTGCTCTCTACATAATCAGAGATGCTCTTGACAGAAAAAAGTTAGAAGTCGGTGGTACTATAGTCGAAGGAACCGCTGGTAACACTGGCATTGGAATTACTATGGTGGCTAATTATTTTGGGATAAAAACTGTTATTGTAATTCCAAATACACAAGCTCCTGAAAAAAAAGACACTCTTAGACAGTTAGGTGCAAAACTTATAGAGGTGGATGCCGTTCCCTACGCTAATCCAAAAAATTATGTAAAATATTCCGCTACTATTGCTGAACAAATATCCAAAGAGAGTGGAAAACTAACCTATTGGGCCAACCAATTTGACAATATAATTAATAGGCAGGCTCACAAAGAAACTACAGCTGAGGAAATTTGGTCGCAAACAGATGGAAAGGTCGATGGATTTATTTGTTCCGTAGGCACAGGGGGGACTTTAGCTGGTGTTGCGGAAGGACTGAAGAGCAAGAACAAAAATATCAAAATTGGCCTTAGTGATCCTTATGGCTCTGCCTTGTATAGCTATGTCAAAAACAACACTTTAGAAATGGAAGGATCATCTATAACCGAAGGCATAGGTACATCCAGAATTACAAAGAATTTTGAAAATACCAAAGTCGATTTTGCTTACAAAATAGATGACACCAATGCATTAAATGTAATTTTTAAACTTCTTAAAAACGAAGGACTTTGCCTTGGTACTTCCTCAGGAATTAATGTGGCAGGTGCTATTGAAATGGCTAAAGAAATAGGTCCTGGAAAAACCATCGTTACTATTCTTTGTGATATTGGGTCTAGATCTGCTAGTAAAATATTTAATGTAGACTTCTTAAAATCGAAAAATTTACCCTACCCTGATTGGTTAGCCTAAGATTTGACTTAAAAAAAGTTTAGTTCTTTCATTCTCTGGATTTGAAAAGAATTCAGCTGTTGGTTTTTCTTCTACGATACTACCTTCGTCCATAAAAATAACTCGGTCAGCAACTTCTTTTGCAAAAGCCATCTCATGAGAAACAACAATCATGGTCATTCCAGCTTTGGCAAGATCGGTCATAACATCGAGCACTTCCTTGATCATTTCAGGGTCTAAAGCGGATGTAGGTTCATCAAAAAGCATGATTTTAGGCTCCATACAGAGCGCTCTGGCTATGGCAGCTCTTTGCTGCTGTCCACCGGACAATTGTCCTGGAAATTTGTCAGCCTGATCTTCAATTTTAACTTTGGCCAAGTATTCCATGGCTAATTCTTCCGCCTTTTTTTTAGGCATTTTTCTAACCCACGAAGGAGCTAAAGAGCAGTTGTCTAGTATAGTTAAATGAGGAAACAAATTAAATTGCTGAAACACCATACCTACTTCTCCACGAATTTTTTCGATATTTTTTGTATTTCTGTCCAAAACAATATCCCGAACCTTGACCATCCCCTTTTGGTGTTCTTCCAGTCTATTGATACATCTGATTAATGTTGATTTTCCAGATCCAGACGGTCCACAGACAATAATTTTTTCTCCTTGGTACACGGATAAATCCACATCTTTAAGAACATGGAATTCGTCATACCATTTGTTTACTTTTACCAATTCTATAACTTTTTCTTTTGTCATTTTTTTTCTGTACTATATTTATTTTCTAATTTTTGACTGTAACTGCTAAGAAGAAAAGATACCACCCAAAAAATTGCCGCTGCAAAAACATACCCTTCTACTGCCATTCCTAGCCAATACGGATTGGATTTTGCCAAATTTACCATGCCAAGAATTTCTGCCATACCAACCAAAACAATTAATGGCGTATCTTTTAACAAAGCAATAAATGTATTTGCAATACCTGGTATGACCGCTTTGATTGCTTGTGGAAGAATTATAAAAAAATTAACTTTCCAATAACCCATGCCTAAAGACTGGGCCGCATCGTACTGACCTCTTGGTAAAGACTGCAGTCCTCCTCTAACAACCTCAGCTATGTATGCAGATTCAAATATTGCAATACCGATAGCAATTCTTAGTGTTTTATCAAAGTACATATTCGCTGGTAAAAGCAGTGGAAACATCACAGCTGCGGCAAACAAAACGGTGATCAAAGGTATGCCTCTCCAACATTCAATAAAACCGATACTAAAGTATTTAATTACAGGTAGCTCCGATCTTCTACCCAAAGCTAAGATAACTCCTAAAGGAAAGGAGCAAATGATTCCAAAAATGGCGAGAATAAATGTTAGGGCCAAACCTCCCCACTCTCTACTTTCAACTATTTCCATACCAAAAGATCCACGAATAAGTCCAAGGGCTACAAATGGAAATCCAAAAATTAAAAAAAATAAAATATATAATTTGAATTTATCCTTCAAAAAAAATGATAGAGAAATGGACACCACCAATATTGCAAAACTTAGATTTACTCTCCAAATATTTTCTACAGGATAAAATCCGTACATAAATTTTTCAAACCAAACCCTAACAAAAACCCAGCAAGCACCACTATTTGTACAGTCGGTTTTTAGCTTTCCTTCAAAATTTGCACTAACAAAAGCCCAATCAATAAAAGGAGGAACTGTAATCACAATTAAATAAATACAAAATAAAGAGATTAATGAGTTGTACCAATTTGAAAAAAGATTTTTTTTAAACCAGTATGTTAAATTGTTAATATTCATATTATTTTGATATGAAGGATATTTTCTTGTTATACCAGTTTAGCATTAGAGATATGCAAAGACTTATTGTTAAATAGGTGAGCATGACTATAAAAATAATCTCAATTGCCTTACCAGTTTGAGAAAGAGAAGTTCCAGCAAATACACTGGTAAGATCCGGGTAACCAATGCCAGCGGCTAGTGAGGAATTCTTAACCAAGTTTAAATACTGATTTGTTGTCGGGGGTATAATCACTCTCAATGCTTGCGGAATGATAATTAATTTTAGCGATAAGGAATTATTTAACCCTAAAGATCTTGAAGCTTCTTTCTGTCCTTTGCTAATAGATAGTATTCCAGCTCTGACATTTTCTGCGATAAATGTTGACGTGTATAACGATAGCGCAAAAAGAAGAGCTAAAAATTCAGGTACAAGTTTAACACCACCAACATAGTTAAAAATGCCAAAATTTTGTATGAGCTTAGCCTGCTCTAATCTCAGTTCTACTCCGCCAATTAAAGAAAAGACTATGGGAAATAAAAATAATAAAATAATTGAAATTCTAAATATAGGCAATGATCTTCCGCGCTCATAAAACATTTTATTAGAGTAATATTTGATTAGAAGAATCGTTAGAATGGCAAATGAGATTCCATAAATAATAAAATGAAAATTAGAAAAGATAAATTTAGGAAAATAAAAACCCTGCACATTTATGATTAAAAAATTCAACAAAACTAGGCTTTTTTCAGTTGATGGTAAATTTCTCAAAACAACAAAGTACCAAAAGAATAACTGCAATATTAAAGGTAAGTTTCTAAACAACTCTACATAAACCGCGGACAATTTTGATAATAACAAGTTGTCAGATAGACGACCGACACCGATGAGAAAACCCAATAAAGAAGCAAAAATAACACCAAAAAAAGAAACAAACAATGTATTCAACAAGCCCACGAGATAGGCTCTTCCGAAGCTATAAGAGCCGTCGTAATCAATTAAACTAAATTGAACATCAAATCCTGAGTTAGTTTTTAAAAAATCAAAGCCAGAAGAGATATTTCTAGCTTCCAAATTGGTTTGGGCATTATTTGTAAAATAATAGATTAAAAGAAAGAAGGACGCTACTAACAAAACCTGAGGCAAAAAATTACCCCATTGCAAATTTTTTTTAAACGAATTTTTTATATTTGTAAAATCAAACATGATTAATTAAAAAAAAGGGCCAAAAGTTAATTTTGGCCCTTTTATATTTAAGATAAAATTATCTTACTGGTGGTGCGTATAAAATTCCACCTTTTGACCAAAGTTGATTTGGCGAACCTTTTCTTTCTAATCCAAGAGGAGTTTTTGAGCCTACGTTTCTTTCGTAAACTTCACCATAATTACCAACTTGTTTAACAATGTTGTAAGCCCAAGTAGGAGAAAGTCCTAAACTTTTGCCTGTATCACCTTCTAATCCAAGAAGTCTTTTGATATTTGGATTGTCAGTAGATTTTAATGAATCGATGTTCTTAGAAGAAACACCAAGCTCTTCAGCTTCAATCATTACGTAAAGAGACCAAGAAGCGATATCTTTCCAGTTTTGATCGTCACCTCTAACAACAGGTCCCAAAGGTTCTTTGGAAATTGTTTCAGGTAACACTGTATGATCTTTAGGATTTTTCATCTTTGTTCTTTGTGCTGCCAACCCTGATTTGTCAGTAGTATAAACATCACATCGACCAGCATCGTAAGCTGCTACAGCTTCGTCCGCTTTTGTGAAAGAAACTGCTTCGTATTTAAGTTTATTTGCTTTGAAATAATCTCTCAAATTCAATTCAGTTGTAGTTCCTGTTTCAACGCATACTTTAACGTTATTAAGTTTTTTTGCTGAATTAATTTTTGCAGCTTTTCTAACGATAAAACCTTGACCGTCATAAAAGTTAGTTCCAACAAATTCAAGACCTAGACCAGCGTCTCTAGACAAAGTCCAAGTAGTATTTCTAGAAAGCATGTCTATTTGACCAGATTTTAAAACTTCAAATCTGTCTTTAGCGCTTAAAGGTTGGTATTTAACTTTATCAGAGTTGCCTAATACAGCTGCCGCAACTGCTCTGCACATATCAACATCGATACCAGACCATTTACCTGTAGCATCTGCATTTGAAAATCCTGGAACTCCTTGAGAAACTCCACAATTTACAGATCCTTTTTTTATTACATTATCTTTTGTTCCCGCATTTGCTGCTACGCTTGAAATTACAAACGCCACTAACAAAGCAATAGAACCAAAAGATTTTAAGATATTTTTCATTTTTGTATCCCTTTATTGGTTATTTGGTAAAATACTATACAAAAGAAATTGCAAGTTTACAAAAACTAACTAGGCAATCCCTAGTTGTATGCAAATTTTAAGATCGTTTTTTTTCTGAGAATTCGATCTTTTTTAAACTTATATTCAAACTTCATTGCCAAAATCTTTGTTTTAAATTTTTTTGAAAAAATTATTCTCCATTTTTTGCCCCTAGTGAACTTTGCTCCCTTATTAGAGTTGTGTGCTTTTAACCGATTTTCCAAATTAACCGTATAACCGACATAACTAACTTTTCTTTGGTCATTGAACAGCATGTAAACAAAGAAGGACTGTTTTTTTTGGGAAGTGTTTAATTTCATTAAATTGGTGCGCCCGGCATGATTCGAACATGCGACCCTCGGTTTAGAAAACCGATGCTCTATCCAGCTGAGCTACGGGCGCAAATATTTAACCCCTTCTAGCCAAATAACTTATCAGAGTAAATATAATAATTTTATTTCCAAAGTAGCTTTTTAACTACCACTAAAAAAGAAACAAAATAAACCTTGGAAGCAAATACTAAGAGCAAAATAACTGAATGCGAAAGATAACTTAAGTCGTAAAAAGAAATAACCCTACTAAGATAGTTGTATGGAAGAGTATTGTTCATGCTTAAAAAGGTTAATTTATAGACATCTTCAAATCCAAGATTGTCAAAACTTATTAGCAAGCATGCGGAAAGGAAAATGACTCCGTAAAAAACGAATATTAAAGATGCAATATAATAGTCTGAGTTTTTAATTGGCTCCTGACTGTTGAAAATATTCTTTTTTACAATTGTTGATGGGCTGAGCAATTTTGTAACTTCTATTAAAAACTTCTTTATAAAAAACAAAATACGTAACAACTTAAAGCCTGATCCTGTTGAGTAAATTGATCCTCCAACAAATGTTAGTATTAAAAAGATATTTGTATAAAGAAAATTAGATTTAACTGACAGTGCTATTCCTGAAGTGGATAGAGACGTGGTTACAAATAGAAAAATATCATAAAAATTATCTGTAGTTGCAAATATAAACAGCAATGAGAATGCTGCTACAAAAGCTAAAATAATTATACTAAGGTCCTCTTTGAAATTATAGTTTTTGCCAAATCTAAACAATTCATAAAAAATAAAAATATTTAAAGCACTTAGCAAGAAGCACAGAGATATAATGATGCTGTCGAGTTTGCTCATGACTATTAACTGCTCTTTAATAAAAAAACCACCTGAGGAAACTATTGTCATCATAAGATTTAATTTTTCAAAAAAGCTTAGACTGGTAAAATTCAAAAAAAGAAGCACAAATAAAGAAAATAAAAAATAGCAATAAAAAATATTTAAAAAATTCTTAACAAATTTATTTTCAAAATTTAAAGAATTTGAAGCAGTGGAAATGTATCTGCTAGGAATAAAGTTAATATCTAAAGTTGATAATATTGCAAAAATTGTAAATAAATAATAAAAACCTCCGATCCACTGAGATCCTGATCTCCAGAGAAGCAAGGGATCGTTTAAAATTTCCGGTCTATTAAAAACAGATAATCCAAATCCAAGAAATCCAGATACTGCTTCATAATAAGATAAAAAAAAATTTAATTGGTAGTAGCTAAAATAGTAAGGAATGCCGATAACAAGGGGGTACAATAACCAGCCAAGAAAAATAAAAATTAACAAATCCATTTTTGTTAATTGTTTTTTTACCTTTAGAGTTTTGCTTAGAAAAAAAAATACTCCAGACAGAAAAAATATTAAGTAATAAATTCCAACTCCTGTTTTGTTCTCTATAAAATAAGAAAAACATATTACAAGCGTAGCCATTCCGGTTACGGGAATACAAAACCATCCCAGGTAATAAAAAATTGCTCTGAAATTCATTGATTTTATTTATTTAAAAATAGGGAGAAATTTTAAACAAACCTTCTACTTTTGGTAAGTTTTCCCTACTTGATAACAATATAACCTTGTCATTTAAACTAAACACAGTGTCTTTTTTTGGAACCAGAACCAGCTTGTTTCTGACAATGAGGCCTATTTTAATTCCATCAGGTATATTAGCCTTGGTTAAAGATATGTTTAATAGCTCTGAACTTTCTAAAATTTTAGCTTCAATAACTTCATAGTCGCCGTTATCCAAAGTATAGACGCTTTCAATTTTTCCTTTATGAACATGTTTCAAAATTGTCGAAACAGTAGTCATGCGAGGGTCAACAATATCGTCTAATTTCAATGATGACTGCAACAATGCGTAATTAGAGCTGTTCGCAATAGAAATGGTTCTTTTAATCCCTTTTTTCTTACTCAAAAGAGCTGACATAATATTAACCTCATCATCATCTGTTAAGGAGAGAACAGTGTCTATTTCCTCTATATTAATTTCTTTAAGAAGATTCTCATCAAGCCCGTCTCCTTTTATGACTATGGCTTCATTTAGTTCATTTGCAATAAATTCAGCACGCTCTGAATTTTTTTCGATAATTTTAATTCTAGGACTATTTTCATTTTCCTCAAGTATTTTAGCAAGGTCTAAACCAATATTCCCAGCACCAATAATCAAAATTGTTTTTGCAAATTTTTCATCTTTGCCAAAAATTGACAAGGTTCTATCGACTTGTTTTGAGTTTGTTAAAATATAAGCTTTATCATCTTTGATTAGCTTGTCTGATTTTTTTAATATTAAAAACTTATCATTTCTCAAAACTCCCAGAACATTTGCATCTAGGTCGGAAAATATATCTGACAATTTAGAGAGCGCTGTATTAACTATGGGACACTTCTCGTCTATCTGAATTTCTAGCAATCTAACCAGGTCATCTGCAAAAGGAATATTGTCTATAGCTCCAGGAGCCTCTAGTTTTCTGTACAATGATTTTGCAACTTCAAATTCTGGAGAAATAATAATATCTATTGGTAAATTTTCTTTAGTAAAAAGACCTTTCCAAATAGGTTTTAAAAATTCTTTTGACCTTATTCGTGCAATTTTTCTAGGGATTTTAAAAAGAGAATGTGCTATTTGGCAAACAATCATGTTTGTTTCGTCATTTCTAGTAACCGCTATGATCATATCTGCATTTTTTGCATCAGCTTTCTCTAAGACTGAAGGATACGTTGCTATACCGACAATACCCTTGGCGTCTTGAGTGTC
>CAWUVR010000081.1:0-6751 GCA_963925905.1 uncultured Pelagibacteraceae bacterium | reverse complement strand
ACAGCTTTTTTAGATTTTGTAACAATTGGCAATTGACCAGTTAAATTTCCAAGATCGGTTTGAATGCTTTTTAAAATTTTACTATCACTAGCATCAAGTCCCAACCCCATGTTTAAGACTATTTTTTCTAGTTTTGGAACTTCCATCGCATTTTTAATAGATAAGCTCTTAATTAAATTTTGCGATATTTCTTCTTGATAAATTTTTTTAAGTCTTGGTATCATTATTTTTTCTTTTTAGTTAGTTTTGTTACTTTTTTTATATTTTTTTTCACTATTTTTGGCTTTTTATTTTTAATCTGTTTTTTTCCAACAATAGACTTCTTGCTTGATTGAAAAAGGGCTAAATAAATTTTTTTAATTATGGATGTCATTATTAGCTCTTTTTTATTTTTTTAATTGGTTTTGTTGCTTTTTTTATATCTTTTTTCGCAGAGTTTTTTTTCTCTTTTTTCTTTTCGCCTTCTATTTTCGGATTCTTGCTTTTAATTTCTTTTTTACTCACTTCTTTTTTCCCCTCAACAGACTTCTTGTCTGATTGAACAAGAGCTAAATTTGATAAATGAATAGATTTTTCAATACTAACAACCCCGCCTTTACTTTCTTTCGTAGCTTTTTGATGTTTTTTGACAAGATTTAAGCCTTTAACAATTGCCCTCTTGTTCAAAATACCTCTTCTGGATATTAGCTTAATAATTTCAATAATTTCTCCTGTTTTTCCCTTTTCGTCTCCAGCAAGAATTTTTACTGTATTTCCTTTTTTTAGTTGCGTTTTCATTACAAAACCTCCGGAGCTAAAGAAATAATTTTCATATGGTTTTTAACCCTAAGTTCCCTTGTTACTGGTCCAAAAATACGAGTTCCTATTGGTTCGTTATTAGCACCAATTAGAACGGCTGCATTAGTGTCAAATTTAATGCAAGAACCATCGGCTCTATAAATTTGTTTCCTAGTCCTTACGACTACAGCTTTATGAACATCGCCTTTTTTAACTTTTCCTTTTGGCATCGCGTCTTTAATACTGACAACAATAACATCACCTATGGATGCGTATCTTCTTTTAGAACCGCCCAAAACCTTGATGCACTCAATACGTTTTGCTCCCGTATTGTCAGCCACTTCCATTTCTGTGTGAACTTGAATCATTATTTATCTCCTAAAACTTTCCATTTTTTTAACTTTGAAATTGGCGCCGATTCTATAATTTTAACAGTATCTCCTATAGCAAAAGTGCCTTCTTCATAATGAGCATGATATTTTTTCGATCTCTTAATAACTTTTAGAAGAACCGGATGTCTAAATTTTCTTATTACTTCAATAACTAAAGTTTTAAGATTTTTAGTACTTACCACTTTTCCTTGCAAAACTCTTTTTGTCATTATGCTTTCTTCTTCTGGTTTATAAATGTTAAAATTTTAGCTATAGTTCTTCTAACAATAGTAATTCTGGCGCTATTAGTAATTTGCGAATTCATTTTCTGAATTCTTAAATTAAATTGCTCTTTTTTAAAGTTACCTAGCTCTTTCTCAAGCTGTGTAACTGATAAATTTTTTATATCTTTTGTTTTCATATTAAATATTCATATTTCTTTTCACTACTTTTGTTTTAATCGGTAGTTTTGATGCCGCTCTGTCAAAAGCTTCTTTGGCAACCAAATCCGTAACACCGTCTATTTCAAAAAGAATTCTACCAGGCTTTACTCTGCAAATATAATACTCCACATTTCCCTTGCCTTTACCCATTCTAACTTCGATTGGTTTTTTAGAAACTGGAATGTTTGGAAAAATTCTCAACCAAACACGGCCTGCTCTTTTCATGTGCCTAGTTAAAGCAACTCTGGCTGCCTCGATTTGTCTTGAAGTAATTCTTTCTGGCTCTAATGCTTGCAAACCGTGAGATCCGAAATTAATTGTAGCTCCACGCTCAGCATGACCATGAATTCTACCCTTGTGAGCTTTTCTATATTTTGTTCGAGCTGGTTGTAACATTATTTTTTCTCTTCCTCTTTTTCACTATCAATTTTTTTCTGAAGGTCTTTTTGGAATACTACACCTTTGTAAATGTACACTTTAATTCCAATAATTCCGTAAGTTGTCATAGCTTCTACTTCTGCATAATCAATCTCAGCTCTAAGAGTATGCAATGGAACACTACCTTCTCTTAACCATTCCGTTCTTGCTATTTCATTACCAGCTAATCTTCCGCTAATCATAACTTTGATACCCTTAGCTCCAATTCTCATCGTTGATTGCATGGCTCTTTTCATAGCTTTTCTATAAGCAATCCTTTTTTCAATTTGCTGAGCAATATTTTCTCCAACCAAGTAAGCGTCTAACTCTGGTTTTCTAATTTCTTTAATATTTACAGACACTTCATCGGAAGTAATTTTGGAAATATTACTTTTAATTTTTTCAATATCAGAACCTTTTTTACCGATTACAAATCCTGGTCTAGATGTAAAAATTGTAACGTTGCATTTTTTAGTAGGGCGTTCGATTAAAATTTTTGAGATACCAGAATTTTTAATATTTGCATTAATGTATTTTCTAATTTTAAAATCCTGAATTAAAAAAGTTCCATAGTTTTCTTTTTTTGCGAACCATACAGAATCCCAAGTTCGGTTAATTTTAAGTCTGATACCTATTGGATTAATCTTTTGTCCCATTTCTTAAGCTTCCTTTACCGCTGCTGCTGCTTCTTTTTTTTCAGAAACAATAATTGTTAGATTGCTATAATGCTTTTTAATACTAGCAGCTCTTCCTTTTGCTCTAGGTCTAAATCTTTTAAGTGTAATTCCTTTTCCTACATAAGCTTCTTTTATAAACAAAGAGTCTATGTCTAATTGATTGTTATTTTCTGCGTTGGCAACTGCAGATTTAATTGTTTTGATAATTTCCTTAGAAACGCGTTTGTTATTAAATTGAAGATCTCTTAATACGATATCTACTTTTTTTCCTCTAATAGATTGCAAAATTTCATTGACCTTTCTAGTTCCTGAACGCAGATTATTGTACACTGCTTTAACTATAGATAGATCTTGTTTAATTTTTGCCATTTTTATTTTTTATCTGTTTTCTTTGCCGGCACTGCTTTTTTATCTGATGCAGTGTGACCGTTAAATTGTCTCGTGGGAGAAAATTCACCTAATTTATGACCAATCATTTCCTCTGAAACAGTAATGGGTATAAATTTTTTACCATTATGAATTTCGAATTTTTGACCGATAAACTCAGGTATAATAGTTGAATTTCTTGACCATGTTTTAATAGGTCTTTTTGAATCTGATGATTTTTGCTTTTCAACTTTTTTGATCAAGCTAGGGTGAACAAAAGGTCCCTTCCAAATAGAACGTGCCATAACCTACCTTTTTTTCTTTCTGGAAATAATAAACTGATCTGTTTTTTTATTATTTCTTGTTTTTAATCCTTTAGTACCCTGACCCCAAGGAGTAACAGGATGTCTTCCTCCAGAAGTTTTACCTTCACCTCCTCCGTGTGGGTGATCAACTGGGTTCATAACAACACCTCGTGACTGAGGTCTAATACCTAACCATCTATTTCTACCTGCTTTTCCAATTTTAACGTTTTTCTTATCTACGTTTGATAATTGGCCAATCGTTGCTCGGCAATCTGATCTAACTTTTCTAACTTCTCCAGAAGCCAAACGAACTAATGTATAGTCTCCATCAATTCCCATTACTTGAGCTGATGTTCCAGCTGATCTCACCATCACTCCACCTTTACCTGGTGTGAGTTCGATATTGTGTATGTTGGTAGCACCAGGAATATCTTTAACTTTCATGCAATTTCCTGGTTTAATTTCCAATTTATCTCCTGAGTAAATTTTATCTCCTATATTGATGCCCTCTGGTGCCAAAAGATAAGATAAAGTCTTATCCTCATACTCAACTAGCATAATATTTGCGCTTCTAAACGGATCGTGTTCAAATCTTTTTACCTCTGCGGCCATTTCAAATTTATTTCTTTTAAAATCTATAATTCTGTATCTTTTTTTGTGTCCAGCACTTCTGTGTCTAGAAGTAATTCTTCCTTGGTTATTTCTTCCAATAGAACGATTTATTTTCTTGGTAAGGGTTTTTTCAGGACCACCTTTCCAAAGATGTGAGCGATCAACTAAGATCGTTCCTCTCATCGATTTTGTATACGGTTTGTAACTTTTAAGTGCCATAATTAAATTCCTGCTGCAATATCAATACTTTGGCCTTCTTTCAAAGTAATAATAGCTT
The DNA here is from genome assembly GCA_963925905.1 of uncultured Pelagibacteraceae bacterium. GTDB lineage: Bacteria > Pseudomonadota > Alphaproteobacteria > Pelagibacterales > Pelagibacteraceae > IMCC9063. The sequence continues at coordinate 2,506 of CAWUVR010000081.1, read as the reverse complement.
TTTTATATCCTGATTTTTTTGCAATTCGTCCCTTAACTATCTTAGTTCTATCTTTTGAATTAAGAGTGTTAATTTTTACTACATTCACTTTGTATAATTTTTCAATGCTCTTTTTTATTAGAGTTTTTGATGCTGTTCTTGAAACTTTAAATGTAACTTTATTCAAGCTGCTCATATTAGTGCTTTTTTCAGTAATAATAGGAGTTAAAATAATATCGTATGCGAAATTTTGGTTTCTCATTTTGTCAATCTATCCTGTAATGTTTTTAAAGCTTCTTTAGTAAAAAGAACTTTTTGAAACTTAATTAAATCATACACGTTAGTTCCAATCACTTTTAATCTTTTTGCATTTGGAATATTTTTTATACTTTTTAAAAATTTTTCAGAAGCACCCTCATGATGAATAATCAATGCAGACCTTGTTTCCAATTTGGACAGAAAATTATCAAAAGATTTTGTCTTAAAAGTATCCATTTTAGGTTCTTCGAAAACATTAATTTGATTAGTCAAAACTTTAGAAGACAGGGCACTTATCAAACCAAGATTTCTAATTTTTTTATTTAATTTAGTTAATCTCGTTTGACCTCTGTGTCTTGGTCCGTGAGCGATACCTCCGCCAACAAAAATGGGAGCTGTAATATTACCATGTCTAGCACCACCAGATCCCTTTTGTTGAACGATTTTTCTTCTTGATCCTTTAACTTCTCCTCTAGATTTCGTGTGCCCTTTTTTCTTTCTTTGGTTGTTTAACTGCCAGTTAATAACCAATTGAATCAAATCTTTTCTTGGCTTGAATGAAAAAACTTTATCAGAAACTTCGTGAGTTCCTATTTTTTTGCCTTCAATATTAATTTCTTCTAATTTCATATTAATCTTTCTTAGCTGCTTCTTTAGTTTCTTCTTTAGCTGCTACCGCTGCCTCTTTAGCAGCTACTTTTTCTGCTTTAGCCGCTTCTTTAGCTTCTTTTGCTACGTTTTTCTTATCTTTTTTATCAGATTTGGCTGTTTCCAAATCTGCAAAGTAAGATGTTAATCTTTCTTGAACACTAGATTTGTTTTTTCGTTTTATAGCTTCTGTAATTTCCACATATGAATTTTTGCTACCAGGAACAGAACCTCTTAAATACAAAAGATTATTAGTCAAATCAGCTTCTACAATTTCTAAACCTTGGGTAGTTCTAAATTTATCACCCATATGACCTGCCATTTTTTTCCCTTTAAAAACTTTTCCCGGATCCTGACGTTGACCCGTTGATCCGTGAGATCTGTGAGATACTGAAACACCGTGAGTAGCTCTTAAGCCACCAAAGTTCCATCTCTTCATAACACCGGCGAAACCTTTACCGATAGTTTTTGATCTGACATCTACATATTTTTTATCTTTCAATATTTCCAACGTAACGTCTGTACCAGCTTTAAATTCTTCAGTGTTTTCCATTCTGTATTCTTTTAAAAATTTTTTAGCTTCTAATGATTTTTTTGCGTAAAAACCCTTCATAGATTGAGTTAATTTTGAACTTTTAATATGACCATAGCCAACTAAAATAGCTGAATAACCTCTTTTGTCTTTTTCAATCACTTCAACAATTTTTCCTGGCTCAACTTGCAAAACAGTCACAGGAACAGCTTCTCCACTCTCGTAGAATTTTTGCGTCATACCAATTTTTTTTCCTATCAAACCTAAAGCCATAACTAAATTTTTATCTCCACGTCTACACCTGCAGCCAAATCAAGCTTCATTAAAGCTTCGATTGTTTGAGGAGTAGGATCCACAATGTCTATGAGACGTTTGTGCGTTCTTGTTTCAAATTGCTCTCTGCTTTTTTTATCAATATGCGGAGATCTCAAAACAGTAATAATTTCTTTTGTGGTAGGAAGAGGTATTGGCCCTTTTATCTGAGCACCTGTTCTTTTAGCCGTATTCACGATTTCAAGAGTAGATTGATCTAAAATCTTATGATCGTAAGCTTGCAATCTAATTCTTATTTGTTGTTTTTCCATAATTTACGCTAATTTCTTTGTTACTTCATCCTGAACATTTTGAGGAACTTTTTCATAATGATCAAACGTCATAGTATATTGAGCTCTTCCTTGAGACATTGATCTCAAAGTATTTACATAACCAAACATGTTTGCCAATGGCACCATTGCATTAATTACTGTCGCATTTCCACGCTTGTCTGTTGATCCAATTTGGCCTCTTCTGCTATTTAAATCTCCAATAACATCGCCCATATGGTCATCAGGAGTTACTACTTCGACTTTCATAATCGGTTCTAAAAGTTTTAATCCAGCTTTTGTACAGGCTTCTTTAAATCCCATTCTTCCTGCAATCTCAAAAGCAAGAGCGCTTGAGTCAACATCGTGATGCAACCCATCTAATAAAGTAACTTTGTAATCTAACATTGGAAATCCAGCTAATATTCCAGAATCAGCGACTCCTTCAATTCCTTTTTCTACACCAGGTATAAATTCTTTAGGTATAGCTCCACCTTTAATAAGGTTT
>CAWUVR010000080.1:0-2586 GCA_963925905.1 uncultured Pelagibacteraceae bacterium | reverse complement strand
AAAGAAATTGAGAATAGAATTGGCAAAGAATCAAGCTTGGTAAGTGGCGATGAGTGGCATGCGGGGAATCTGTCCTATCATCTTTCTTCTAGACCTAAATGGGTTGGATATAAAAAAAGCTTTGATGATGGAATTTGTTTTCCAGAATTTCCTCCTGGGAACTTTGAAGCTGGAACTTCACAAAAAACAAAGATATGTTTGGGCAAATGAAGAAGTATCTCATTCTAATTCCGGTCTATAATGATTGGACATCATTATTTGAGCTACTGAAAAATATTGATCAAGAATCAACAAGCAAAAATCTCCAGGTATCGGTTATGGTTATCAACGATTCTTCTACTGAAGAAATGCCAGAAATCGATAATAATTTTTTTAATCTTCAGTCAGTCAAGATTTTAAATTTAATAAATAATGATGGACACTGCCACGCCATAGCAACTGGCTTAAAATATGCCCATCAAAATTTTAACTTTGACTACATCATTCCCATGGATGGTGATGGAGAGGATAGACCTGAAGAATTAAAAAATTTTTTTGATCTTGTGGATTCCTCATCCCCTGAAATTATCACCGCGAATAGGGTAAAAAGAAGCGAAGGACCTGTATTTAAGGCATGTTACGTTGCTCATAAATTCTTAACTTATCTAATGACTGGAAAAATGATCAAATTTGGAAATTATTCATGTCTCTCCAAGTCAGCTGTGGACAAAATTCTTTCTAACGGTTCAGTTTGGCTTAGCTTCTCAGGATCAATTGCTAAAAACTTTTCATCCATTCGATTTATAGAATCTGTAAGAGGGACAAGATATTTTGGTCCATCAAAAATGAGTTTTTTTAGACTGGCAAAACATTCATTGAGTATTTCGGCTACATTTCGTGAAACTATTTTTCTTAGATCTGCTATGCTGGCCATGCTATTTACATTTGCAGCCCACTACTCATCTTCTTATTTTTTAATTCCAGCCATGCTTTCTTGGATCTTTATGCTATTCATGTTTTTTCTATCCAGAAATGACGATATGAAAAAACTAGAAGAAAGCTCTAATAATATTAAAGAACTAACCGATTTATACGATAGGTAAAATTAAAACTATTTAATTCCAAGTCTTTTGTGAATATCGCTAGATGAGGTTGTGAATCTAAAAATATATTTCTCATCTGGTTTTGCTCTTTTAAAGCATTCCTGAGCAGCTAAAGCAGCTTCATGAAAACCGCACAAAATAAGTTTTAATTTTCCTGGGTAAGAAGAAATGTCTCCAACTGCAAAAATTCCTTTTTCGTTTGTTTCAAAATTTTCTGTATTCACCACAATGGTTTTATTATCTAAATTTAAACCCCAATTAACTATTGGACCAAGTTCCATTTTAAGACCAAAAAAAGCCAACACAGAATCTACACTTAACTCTTCCGAACCTTTGCTGGCATGCTCAATGATAACCTTTTCTATTTTCTGCTTTCCAACAAAATCTTTTGGTTGGTAGCCTGTATAAAGCTCTATTTTTCCAGATTCTTTAAGCTTCATCATTTGATCAACTGTATGCTGAGCGGCCCTAAAATCATCTCTCCTGTGAACTAAAAATATTTTTTTAGCAATTTTTGAAAGCTCCACTGCCCAATCTAAGGCTGAGTCTCCTCCTCCAAATATGCAAATGTTTTGATTGGTAAAATTATTTTTGTTTTTCACCGAGTAGAATAAGTTTTGATTTTCAAAATTTTCAATTCCTTTGATGGGTGGTTTTCTTGGTTCAAAAGATCCCACACCTCCGGCTATAATAACATTCGGTGTTTCAAACACAGTCTTATCGCTTGTTTCAACTATCCAGTTTTGACCTTGCTTGCGAATAAAATTTACTCTTTGGTTTAAATGAAATTCAGTTTTAAATGGCTTAATTTGTTCTAAAAGATTTTTTGTTAAACTTTCTCCAGTACAGACCGGAAGTCCTGGAATATCATAAATGGGCTTGTCTGGATAAAGCTCGATACATTGTCCGCCAGCTTTATCTAAATTGTCAACTACGTGAGCATTCAACCCCAGTATTCCTAATTCAAAAACAGTAAATAAACCAACTGGACCGGCTCCAATAATTACAGCGTCTGTTTTAATCATCTATCCTTGTTTTTCTGGCAACGAAACAACAATACCATCTAAGTTTTCATCTAAAAATATTTGACAACTTAATCTGCTACTTGTTTTTGTTTCAAAAGCAAAATCTAACATATCTTTTTCTGCCTCTGATTGCTCAGGTAATTTATCTAACCAATCATCATCCACGTAAACATGGCAGGTAGCGCAAACACAAGATCCACCGCAGTCAGCATCAATACCTGGGATTTTTTTTTGCACAGCTCCCTCCATAATGGAAAGACCCTTGTCAACATCAACTATGTGTTCGGTACCGTCAAATTCAATATAGGTTACTTTTGGCATGATCTCCTTTATATTTATCCAAGAGACAATGACAATGAAGAATTTAAATAAAATTGAATTAAATTATAAGACAAAAGTATTTAAATTAGCTGATGAGTTTAAGATATCCAGGGTTTCCAAAAAATTCGTTAAGGTTGTGGACATTTTTCTTAACTGTG
>CAWUVR010000079.1:0-8373 GCA_963925905.1 uncultured Pelagibacteraceae bacterium | reverse complement strand
AATATTAGATTGTTCTTGGCACATGCCAAACTCTGGGCGATCTGGGAAATTAGAATTTGAAACTGTTCATATTCCAGGATCTATTTTCTTTGACATTGATGAGTTTTCAGAAAAAAATAGTGACTTTCCTCATATGCTTTTGTCTTCAGAAAATTTTTCTGAAATGGTTGGCAATCTAGGAATTTCCAATCAGGATCATATTATTGCTTATGACTCTTTAGGAATATTTAGCGCCCCAAGAGTATGGTGGATGTTTCATTATTATGGATATAAAGAAGTTTCGATTTTAGACGGAGGGTTGATCAAGTGGTTAAAGGAAAAAAAAGAGACAGAAAGTGGCAAAGGCCGCAAGTACTCTAAAACAAACTTTAAAACTTTAGAAAATAAATCTATTCTCAAAACGTATGATGACATGAAGCAAAATATTTTAAATAATAATTTTCAAGTTATTGATGCAAGAAGCAAAGGAAGATTTTCCGGAACAGAACCAGAGCCTAGAAAAAATCTCAAAAGTGGCTCTATACACAATAGCATTAATCTACCTTGGAACGAATGTATCGACCCGGAAACCAAATGCTTTCTTGATAAACAAACATTAGAAAAAAAATTTAAATCACTAAAAATTAAACTTGATCAACCATTAGTTTTTAGTTGTGGCTCTGGAGTGTCTGCCTGTGTTATTGGAAAAGCCTTTAATATTGTAACGGGCCATGAGGCAAAAATTTACGATGGCTCCTGGTCCGAATGGGCCTTAAAAGAGGATCTTTTAGTCTAAAATAATCGTTTTTTCGCCAAATTATGAGGATTTAAACGGCCTTAATTAGATGCTAATTAAGTGCAAATTTTGATTAAAAAAAAATTTATGGCGGCAATGAAAACTCAAAAAAAGATTATTATATTTCTAAGTGTGGTTACATTGGTCATTGTATCTATTATTGCAGGAAGAGCTTTTGTTTCTAGCAAAATTGAAGCTGCTATTACGAAACAAAAAAATGCTCCTGTTGGTGTCATTGCAACTAAAGTTAAATATTTTTCTTTTTATGATCAAATAGATACTTTTGGTACAGCAATAGCAAATCAGTCTTTTTCTATAAGAATTAAAAAAGAAGACCTAGTGAGCTCAATAGATTTTGACAAATACCCATTTGTAAAAAAAAATGAAGAAATAGCGAAATTAATTAATGAAGAAAGTATTATTGCTCCATTTAGCGGTCGTGTTGGCAAAAGGGAAATAACTCCTGGCATACTTGGTGGTGAAAATTCAATCATTGCAAATCTAGACGATATTAAATTTCTAAAAGTCGATGTAAAATTACCTGAAAATTATTTTTCAATTATTAAAAATGGACTGAAAGTTACTGTTACCACAGACGCCTATAAAGAAACTTTTGCGGGAGCCATATCCTCTGTTAGCTCAAGAGTAGATCCGACCACTAGATCCATATTAGTTCAGGCTAAAATAAATAATCCAGAAGAAAAGCTAATACCTGGAATGCTATTAAATATTAAAGTCATTTTTAATGAAAAAAAATCTCTTTCCATTCCTGAGGAAGCTTTGTTAATTCAAGGTAAAGATAAATTTATATTTAAAATACAAAATAATATTATCGAAAGAGCTAAAGTTGAAATAGGAAGAAGAAATGAAAATAAAATTGAAATTATTTCCGGTTTGACTGAGAATGAGACTATTTTGGCAGAAGGCACCAATAAAGTTAAGCCTAAAGGAAAAGTAAAAATTGTTAAATCGGTAGATTGATATGTTTCTAACTGACCTTTCCATCAAGCGTCCTGTTTTTGCAACGGTAATGAGTTTGGTTTTGGTTTTGTTTGGTATTGTTACTTTTAACAAAATACCTCTTCGAGAACTCCCGGACGTTGAGACAGCAAAAGTATCTATTCGTGTTGATTATAAGGGAGCTTCTGCATCAATTGTCGATGCACAAATTACTCAAAAAATAGAAGACAGAGTTGGCGGAACTCCAGGAGTTGTTACCATTGATTCCAAAAGTGAAGACGGAAGATCAACTATAAATTTAGAATTTGACTTGGGAATTGACCTGGATACCGCAGCAAACGACGTAAGAGATAGAATAGCAAGAATTGTTGATGACTTACCGGACCAGGCTGAACCACCACAAATAACCAAAGCATCTGCTGCAAGAACTACAACCATGTGGTTAGCTTTTCAGAGTGCTAATATGTCTGATTTGGAATTGACTGATTATGCGAACCGATACTTAAAAGACTACTTTGCCAATGTTGACGGGGTAGGACAAATCAATCTTGGGGGCGAAAGAGAATTATCTCTTAGAATTTGGCTGGATCCCACCGCTATGGCAGCTCGTAACATTACTGTTCAAGAATTAGAAGATTCACTACGAAAACAAAATGTTGAATTCCCAGCTGGAAAAGTTGAATCCAAAAAAATGGATCTCATTATAAAAGTTGAAAAGGCTTATGTAAAAGTTGAAGACTATAAAGACCTTATTCTTAAAAGAAATAATGATGGATCGTTAGTAAAACTAAGAGATGTTGCAAGGCTAGAATTGGGAGCTTTAAACACCAGCACTTTATTTAAAGGTAATGGAGTGCAAAACGTTGGTCTTGGAATTTATCAGCAGTCTACAGCTAACACGATCGAAGTTGCAAAACTTATAAAACAAAAAATAAAAGAAATTTCTCCGACTTTGCCGGCTGGCTCAAGTCTAGAAGTTGCCTTTGACAGATCAACCTACATTGAGGAATCGGTTAATGAGGTGTACCGAACTATTATTATTTCTATAATTTTGGTTATTATAATAATTTATTTATTTTTAGGAAACATAACGGCAGTAGCTATACCAGCGGTTGCCATTCCTGTTTGCTTAATATCAACCTTTTTAGCAATTTATGTTGCTGGGTTTACTATCAATTTATTTACTTTAATGGCGATTGTGATTGCCATTGGGATTGTGGTTGATGACGCGATTGTGATGGGTGAAAATATTTATAGAAGAATGGAGGAGGGGGAAACTTCTTTAGTGGCAGCTTATAAAGGGTCTAAGCAGGTAGCTTTTGCCATTATCGCAACTACGCTAGTGTTAGTTTCTGTTTTCTTACCTCTAGTTTTTATCAAAGGATTAATTGGAAGATTATTTTTAGAAATGGCAGTAACCATGTCCTTTGCCGTAATTATATCAAGCTTTGTTGCTCTTAGCTTATCTCCCATGATTGGTTCAAAATATTTAAAAATTCAAAAGAAACAGCCAAAAATAACTGAAAAATTTAATGTCTATTTTGCAAAGTTTGAATCTTTTTATTTGGAAACCCTTCAATTTATTTTAATGAAAAGAAAAGCTATTGTGGTTTTTTTGATTTTAGTTTTGTTTGCCAATATTGGTTTATTTAACTTTGCTAAAAAAGAGCTACTCCCACAAGAAGACAGAGGAGTATTTTTTGTAATTATAAAAGCTGCCGAAGGCTCTGGGTTTAATTTTACTTCTGGAAAAGCTGAAGAGATCGAGAAAATGTTTTTACCTCAAGTGGGAAAAGGAGAGATAAAAAGATTATTATTACGCGTACCAGGATTTGGAAGCAGTGCAAAACAACTTAATTCTGGTTTCATTATAGTTCTTCTTGAGGATTGGAGTAAAAGAAAAAGATCTGGGCAAGCTATTTTAAGATCTGCTTTTGCTGAAATAAGCAAAGTACCTGGAATAGTTGCATTTCCTGTAATGCCGCAAGCAATTAGAGCTGGTGGAGTTGAAAAACCAGTTCAGTTTGTTCTTCTTGGAAACTCTTATGAAAAATTAAGCGTATGGAAAGAGATTGTAAAAGCTGAAGCAAGAAAAAATCCTGGCCTAAACAGCATAGAAGATGACTACGCAATTACTAAACCAGAACTAAAAGTAGAAATTAACAACCGAAAAGCTGCTGACCTTGGAATATCCATCGAATCTATCGGAAGATCTATAGAGACATTTTTCGGATCACGAAGTGTTACTAAATTTACGCAAGATGGAAAAGAATATAATATAATACTGCAGTCAGATCTGACTAATAGATCAGACATAAGTGGCTTAAATAAAATATTTGTTAGATCTGGAAGTACAGGAAAACTAATATCCTTATCATCTGTTGTCAGCATATCAGAAAGTGCTGCTGCTCCTTTTTTGAGCAGGTATAATAGACAGAGAGCCGTCACCATCTCCGCAAGACTGGGTGGCGAATATACCATGGATAAAGCTTTGGAATTTTTACAAAATGTAGTTAAAGAAAAATTACCTCCTGAAGTTAGGATTGCCTACAAAGGGGAGTCTGAGGAATACCAAAAAACAAATCTTGGAATATATTTAATTTTTGCCTTAGCGCTTTTAACTGCCTACCTTTCTATGGCAGCTCAATTTGAAAGCTGGGTACATCCATTTACCATTATGTTAACCGTTCCTTTGGCAACATTTGGAGGAATCATTGGAATACTGGTGGCCGGTAGTTCTCTGAATATTTATAGTCAAATTGGATTGATTATCCTGATTGGTCTTGCCGCCAAGAATGGTATCTTGATTGTTGAATTTGCCAACCAACTACGTATTGAAGGACAAGGCATTGAGAAGGCAATAGTTAATTCTTGCAAGATTAGATTAAGACCAATTTTAATGACATCCTTATCAACAATAGCGGGGGTTCTTCCTTTAATTTTAGGATCAGGTCCTGGAGAAGCAAGCAGACTAACGATTGGGGTGGTTATCTTTTCTGGAATGATATTCTCTACTTTCTTTACTTTGTACGTAATCCCGACTGTTTATTTAATGATTGGAAAAAATACACAAAGAATAGACGCGATCGATATTGAACTTGAGAAGCAGTTAAAATCTTCTAACTAAAATAGTATATATTTATTTCTATCCAGGCTTGATTTGCATTTATCAAGCTGTCGTTTGTATTTTTTAGCTTGGCTATTCACTTCTCTTGCATAAGAAACAACATTGGGTTTTTTTCTGTAGTTTTTATAATTACCCCAGCCTTCATGGTAGGCTATGTACTGGCGGTAATAATCCTTTTTGCTAATTTTTAATTTTTTATAAGTATTGTTGATATACCAACCAATAAAATCAGATGAATCAGAAAATGTTGCTCTCAATGCCAGATCATTTCCTGTATCATTTTTATACATTTCCCAGGTTCCGTTTACAGCTTGCGAGAAGCCAAAAGAGCTAGAAGGTCTAGTCCAAGGAATAATTTTAAAAATTTTTGTTCTCTCTGGTTTGGCCAGCCAATCAAATCCGCTTTCTCTTTTAACAATAGCCATTTGCAGCTCAATAGGAGCCCCCCATTTTTTTTCTGTTGCCAAAGCACTTTTAAACCAAAAATATTTTTCAGAAAAAATATCACAAACATTAGCTACGTTTTTGGGTACAGAGACACAACTGAACAACAAAAAACTTGCGAGAATAGAAATGACAATGTTTTTATAGCGAATCACAAGCTTAATTATAAAGCAAGTGAGAATTTTTTTGTAATTTTTATTTTTTATTTAATTGAAGATTTGGCAATTTCAAAAAATTCGTTCATTTTTTTTCTTAAGTCTTCATCGCTGATATTTTTGCCGTCAAGATCGTTTTTTACTTTTTCAAAAACGTCTTCGTCTCCCGCTTTTTTAAAATCCGATGCAATTACTGCTTGAATATAGGTTTCTCTTTGACTTTCGTTATAGCCAAATATATCAGAAACCCACTCTCCTATTAGCTTGTTCCTTCTGGCCTCAATTTTGAATTTTACTTCCTCATCCAAAACAAACTTCTTTTCAAAACTTTTTTCCCTATTTTCAAAATTTGACATTTTTTAACACTTTCGTTGCGATTAACGCCAAGAATACACCAGAAAAATTAGAAAACATATCTAAAAATTCAAAATATCTATTGGGAATCCAAATGTGAAATAGTTCTAAAAAAAAAGCTAATCCTAATAAAAAAACTAATAATTTAAAAAAAAAATTTTTTTCCGGATAGGCTAAGAAACCAAAGCCACTTACTAAAAAATAAGAAAGAAAATGATGAAATTTGTCCGACCCAGGAAAGGTCGTGTCGTCCCCAAAAAAAATTAGACCAATAAGATTACCTGGGTAAACGGACAGTAAAATTAGCGCGCAAGTACTAGTGTGAAAAATTACTTTATATAAATGCTGACCCATTTGTGAAATATTTTTTATGTTCTCTTTTATTTTTGTGTTGCTCAATTTTTTTTTATACATTAAACAAAATTATATTAATGGCAAATTTAATACTTGTAAGACACGGTCAAAGCCAATGGAATCTAGAAAACAGATTTACAGGATGGTATGACGCTGAGCTTACCGATCAGGGAAAAGAAGAGGCAAAAAAATCTGGGGAGCTAATTAAAAAACTAGATATAACTTTTGAGCTTGCTTTTACTTCATTTCAAAAAAGAGCGATTAATACTTTGGCAATTATTTTAGATGGGCTTGATCAAAAAAACCTAACTACCGTTAGGTCGTGGCAGCTTAATGAAAGACACTACGGTGGCCTGCAGGGACTAAATAAAGCTGAAACAGAACAAAAGCATGGGAAGGAACAAGTTATGACTTGGAGGAGAAGCTATACAACGCAGCCTCCAAAACTAAGCAGAGAAGATCCTAATCATCCTATTCACAGTAAGATTTATGACAAAATTGATCCTAAGTTAATTCCTGATACAGAATCCTTGTTAGACACTTACAATCGAGCAGTTCCTTTTTACACCAAAGAAATAGAGACTTTATTAAAAAATGAAAAAAATATTTTAGTATCAGCTCATGGAAATAGTTTACGAGCATTGTGTAAAAAAATACTTAATATTTCTGATAAAATGATTACTAAGTTAGAAATACCTACCGGCAATCCAATTCTTATTGAAATGAATGGTCTTCAATTACAAAGTTTTAAATATTTAGACCAATCAAGAGCTAAAGAAATTATTACAAATCAATAGTTTTGGAACTATTCAGCTGATTATAGATATCTAAATTAGTTGCGTGTAAAAATGTGCAGCTAGAAACGTGCCCATTTAAAGAGTTATCCTTTATTAAATCTTCCCAGATTTCATTCATTGAAAAAGAGCTGAGTGCATTCTTCTTATTAAAGATGTCTGGATTCAAAATTTGACATCCTGTGTAAATATAATTTTTTGCTTTTTTGTTAAGAAAGCCCTGTTTATCAATGCCAAAATCTCCTGATAAATTAGAATCAAAGCTATTCTCCTTGGTAGCCAATAACAATGCTGCTTTATTTTTTCCTTCATAAAAAACATCCGTTAATTTTTTTAAATCAATTTTGTAATCATCGGTCCAAATAGTATCGCTGTTTAAAACTAAAAAATTTTCTCCTTGAAAAAAAGGAAGGACGTTCAAAATTCCTCCCCCAGTATCTAAGATTTCTTTTTCATATGAAATTTTAATATTGGGATATTTTTCATTAACAAAATTTGAAATTTGCTCATGGAGATAGTGAGAGTTGATAATAATATTCGAAACACCGTTGGCCAATAGAAAGCTAATGGAGTAATCAAGTAGCTTTTTTCCTTTTACTTCCAATAACGGCTTGGGTTGTTCTTTGGTAAGTGGGAGCAGTCTTTTTCCGAAACCGGCGGCTAAAATTATTGCTTTTTTAATTACCATATCGCTACTTTCTTTTGCTCATTGGAAGATAATGACTGAGAACCTGGTTTAGTTCATTAAAAATAGGATTTTTTAATCTTTTATGTAGCAATGACCAAGCATAAGGAATTAGCGGAAGATAATGTTTTTTTCCATCTCTTAAGTGCAATCGGTAAAAAATACCAATAATTTTTAAGCTTCTTTGCACTGATAAAATATCAAAATCATTTTGGAATGCAGTCTGATTTAGACTAAAATTTTTATTAGCTTTAGATAGATAGTATTTCAAAATTTGTTCTTTCAGTTTATTGCTAGTTTTAATTCTAACATCATCAATAAGCGATAAAATATCATAAGCTGGATTGCCAATGAGAGCATCTTGAGAATCAATAATACCAACTTTTTTTTTAAAAGACATTAAGTTAGAGACATGAAAATCACGATGAACAAAATAGCTATTGGTAAAAGTAATTTTAGAAAATATTTTTGATAAAATTATATTTATATCTTTTTTAAAATTTTTAATTTTATTTTTATTTACATGCTGCGTTGCATACCACTCAAAAAAAAGATTGCTTTCTTTGAAAAGAATATTTTTAGTATATGATTTTTTTATAATTTTTTTAGAGGCTAGATTGATCTTGATTGATTGTACTTTTATTAAAGTATCTACTATTTTTTTATAGTGTCTGAGCTTGTTTTTATCTTTACTGATAAGGTCAAAATAAGTTTTATCTCCCAAA
>CAWUVR010000078.1:0-5609 GCA_963925905.1 uncultured Pelagibacteraceae bacterium | reverse complement strand
CTACCCACTGCCATATGAGTAGTGTCGCAATTAGACACCCAGTATCTCATGCATTCGCTAACAGCATCCACCAATGTTTGACTTCCAGAGTATACAGGAACAATTTCTGCTCCATTTTTTCGCATAGCATCGCAGTTTGGCTTTTGACGAATAATGTCTTTAGCACCCATAAAAATTTTACATTTCAGACCAAATTTTTTGGCAGCCATACTAAGCATTTTCCCTGCGTAACCCGCTCCCGTGTCGCCAACAATATATTTTTTCCTTGCTCGCTTGCAGATCAGCGCATGAACTACCGCATTATAAATTTTGTGAGCACCGCCGTTTGCTTTAGAGACAACTTTTGCATAAATTTGGGCTCCACCTAGATGCTTAGTTAGATGCTCCAATTTAACAAAAGGGGTAGGCGCACCAACGTAGTTCTTAAAATAATAATCCCGTTCTTTAATAAAACTTTTATCATGACGAAGTTTTTCAAATAATTTTGTAAGGTCTTCGACTGGCTTCTTTAATGTCTCAGGAATGAAATTCCCACCAAATTTTTTACCATACATGTAATTCTTGTCATGCTGATCTATTAGAAGAATTCCTTTTTTTAATTTAAGCATGTCTTTTTACTTCTTTCATAAAATCTTTAATTTTTTCTAAATCTTTCACCCCAGGCTCCGACTCTAGTCCGCTTGAAATATCTAATTTAGAAGTAAATTGCAAAGCTTGCGCAACATTATCAATATTTATTCCTCCCGCTAGAAAATAAGAGTTTATATTTCGGTAATCCAGTAAATTAAAATTAAATAGCTCTGATTGTTCCATTGCTGGAGTGTCTAGCAACAAGTCATCTGCATTTGTGTAGGTATCAATTTGTTTTAAGTCGTCTTCTGTTTTAACTTTAATCGCTTTGATGACATTAAGATTAAATTTTTTTTTTATATCTAAGATTCGTTCGTTCGTTTCAGAACCATGTAGCTGCAAGAAATCAACGCTGTCTTTAATAATGTGAATTAGCGTATCGTCTGGATCTACTACTACCGCAACTTTATAGGCATCAAGATTAGATATATTTTTTGTAATTTCAGCAAGTTTATAAGGGGAAAGACTTCTTGGACTCTTAGGATAGTCGCAGACAAATCCTAAATATTTTGCTCCAGTATCCACGGCGGCTTGAATTGCATCGTAGTCTTTTAACCCGCAAATTTTAATAGTGGCCGACATTTATTTTAGAGACGTGATTAGTTTTTGAATATTGTGCTTGATGTTTCCCTTGGTAATGCTTCTGCCAATTACAATACCTGTTGCGCCATTATTGAAAGCTTGCATGGGAGTCATAACTCTTTTTTGATCTTGTTTTGAATCTCCTTCCAATCTTATTCCTGGAGTAATAATTTGCATCCCTTTGCAAATATTTTTTATTAGTTTTGCTTCATGTCCCGAACAAACAATACCATCGACACCCGCTTTCTTGGCAAGAGCTGCTTGCTGAACAACAATGCTTTTAATTTTTTTTGTATGTCCTGTTTGTCTAATAGACTGTTCCGAAAAAGAAGTAAGAACTGTAACCGCTAACACTTTTAAATTTTTATTAATTTTTTGAGCCACTTTTTTTGCAGCCCTCATCATCTCGTACCCACCCGATGCGTGCACAGTTAAATACTCTGCATTTTTTAAATCTTTGAGAGAATAAATCGAAGAGGCAACTGTATTGGGTATATCCATTAACTTTAAATCCAACCAAGCCGTATTGTTCTTTGGTAAGTTGGAAACAAAACTCCTCCCTGATTTTGAGTTAAAAAACTCTAGACCAAATTTGTAGCCAATATTTAGATGTTTGTTTTTGCTAAGGCGAATTATTTTTTTTACTTCTGATAAGCTAGTGGTGTCACAGGCAATAAACACATTGTATTTTTTCTTGATCAATTGTTCCCACCTTCCTGATTAATTGCAACATTCAATAATTTAGAGCTTTTCCAGCTAATCTTTTTTTTAGAGGGTACTTCCACTTTTGCACCTGATTTAGGGTTGCGAGCGATTCTGGCTTTCATGGTTTTTACTTTCAGCATGCCAAAGCCTCTGATTTCTATATTGTTACTTGATGCCAATTGATTGGATAGATATCTAAAAACACTTTCCACCATTCTTTCAATGTCTGTGTTTGGGATTTTTGGGTATTTGACTTGCAGCTCTTGAATTAGTTCTTTTTTAACAAACGTCTTTTTTTCCATTCAGCATAGAATAGCCTATTGATTATAAAGAATAAATAAATAAAAAAGATTATAAAAGTAGATTACTTGTCTTCTTTTTTCTTAAGAGCGGTACCTAGAATATCAGCAAGCGAACTTCCTGATGTCGCTGAACCATATTTTTCTACAGCTTCTTTTTCCTGTTTCTTTTCAAGTTCTTTAATAGACAGCTTAACTTTTCTTTCGTTCAAATTAAGCTCTACAATCATAGAATCTAGAGAATCCCCAGGTGCAAAACGATTTGGTCTTTGATCTGCTTTATCTAAAGCAATATCAACTTTTTTAATAATTGTTTGAAATCTTTCTTCACCTACATTAACTTTGATAGCATTATCCAGTACTTCAGCAACTCGAACTGTAAGAATATCTCCAACTTTTTTGTCATCGAAGAAGTTAAAAGGATCTTTTTTCAAAGCCCTAATAGAACCATTCACCTTGTCGTCTTTGATATCAATTACTTTAACTTTGACAGTATCGCCATTTTTGTATTCGTCTAAATCTTTGGAGGTTTCCGCAAATGAAATTTGTTTATAGTGAACAAAGATATCAATATCAGTATCACCGCTATTTAGAAAAAGACCAAAATCTTGCTTGTTTACTACTTTTGTATCAACAATCGTTCCAACAGGGTATTTCGAAAGAAATTCACTCATTGGATTTGGTTGCGTGTCTTTATAACTAAAGCTAATTTTTCTTTTTTCCGTGTCTACTTCTTTTAATCTTACTTTAACTGCGTCTCCAATTTTAAATACAGATTTTGGATTAACATTTTTTTGCATATGCTTCATTTCGCTAGAATGAATTAATCCAACCACGCCCTCGTCTAATTCTGCAAAAGCGCCAAAATCAGATAGCTTAGTAATTTTTACATCATAGTCTTTTCCAACTTCATATTTCTCAGCAATAGTTTTGAATGGATCGGGCAACATTGCTTTAATAGAAAGACTAATTCTTTTTGCTTCATTATCGATCTCAATAATTTGAACTTTAACAGAGTCTCCAACAGCAAACATTTCGTTTAAATTTGAAATTTTTAAATGACTTACCTCACTAGAATGTAGCAAGCAGTCTAAATTTTCGATGCTTACAAACAAACCATAAGAAGTGATTGCTTTAACTTTTCCTTCCACAATGTCATTAATTTTGTATTTAGAAATAACCTCATCTTTATTTTGATTTTTAACTTCTTCTAAAATGGCTCTTCTTGAGCTGATAACGTTCATTCTTACGTTGTCGATTTTGATAATATAAAATTCTAATGGTTTGTTAAAAAACTCGCTTGGGCTTTTTATTGGTCGGTCGCTCAATTGAGAAGATGGACAAAATGTAAAAATTCCGAAAATTTCTACTATAAAACCACCTTTTACTGAGTTCTTAACTAAACCTGAAACTTTTTCTTTATTAGTAAAAGCATCTTCAATTTTTTTCCAAGATTTTGCTCTTCTTGCTTTTTCAACGCTTAAAACAATGTCTCCAACTTTATTTTCAACTCGTTCAACGTAAACTTCCAATTCTCCACCAACTTTTAAATTGTCTAATTCTTCACGAGACAACTCAGTCTTGTCAATCATCCCAGATGATTTCCCTTTTACATCAATGGTAATAAATTTATCTTCGATTTTTTCAACTCTACCTATAACGATAGTGTTTTCTTGAACTGATCTTTGGGAAAGGTCTTCATTTAGCAATGCCTCGAATTCTGCATTGTTGTTGTTATAAACTTTCAACGGTTGTTGTATCAATATTTTTTACTCTGAACCTTTCTTATAAACTTTTGTATTTTTACAAAGGTGGATCTTATATTGCGTCCTGTATTATTAATCAAGATAGAGTCTTTAGTTTTAACAAGAGGGCTATTAGATCTTGTTTTGTCAAGATAGTCCCTATTACCAACGGTTTTAAGCACTTCTTCATATGTAATCTTTGGATTTTTTTTCTTAAGTTCCAAGAATCTTCTGTGCGCTCTAACTTTTATAGGAGCATCTATGTAAATTTTTAGATCTGCATTTGGAGCTACTTTGGAATTTATATCTCTTCCACAAACAAATACGTATTCGTACGGATTGTTAAAAATTATATTTCTTTGCACGGGTAGCAGTACGGACCTAATTTTTTGAATTTTAGCTATAGTGGACACCAGGGAATTTATTTTTTGTGAGTGAAGACCAGAAGATTGCAAATCTCTGAAGGTAATTGATTCTGCTATTTTGATTAAATTGGCAATATTTATTTTTTTATTCTCGCCTTCGAGGTGTTTTTTGGCAAGAAACCTGTACAGCAAACCTGAATCTAAAAATAAACTATTTTTTATTTTAGACACGGAATATTTAGCAACGGATGTTTTCCCAGATCCAACAGGACCATCCATGCCAATAATAATTTGTTTAAAATTTTTGTTGTTAATTTTTTTAATGTCTTTCAAGAAAGAGGGGTAGCTGACATTCGCAGAATTAAAATCTTTAATTAAAATTTTCTTTTTAGAAGCCATAGCCATGACAGCAAAACTAAGTGCAATTCTATGGTCTTTATGACTGTCTATAGTAGTTGTGTTGCTAGAATAAAATTGTTCACCAAGCCCAAGAATTGTCATGTCATCATTTTTTCTTTTTACATGCACGCCAACTTTTTTTAAATTACTTTCCATTACTGCCAATCTGTCAGATTCTTTAATTCTTAACTCTTCAAGATTGGGAAAGAAAGTTTCACCATTTGCAAACGATGCTGCAATCATCAATACTGGAACTTCGTCAATAATATTAGGAATGATTTCTTTGTTAATTTTAATTCCTTTTAGAGACGAAGATTTGATTTGAATAGTTCCTGTTTTTTCGCCATATCTTATTTTTTTATTTTTAATAACTATTTTTGCTCCCATTTTTTTTAATACACTCAAAAAACCAATTCTTTTTGGATTTAATAAAACATTATTTAATTCTAGATTGCTATTTTTAGTCAGTAGAGCGAGCACCACTAAAAAAGCAGCAGAAGAAGGATCTCCAGGGACAACATATTTTTTTTCTGCATTAAGAAACTTTTTTCCCATAATAGTAATTGTTTTTGTTGTTCCGTGATTTTTTATATTGATGGGGTATTTTAAATACCTAAGCATCAATTCAGTATGATCTCTTTGCGCATTTGGAGCCTTGATAGTGGTAAGACCATGACTATTCATTCCAGCCAAAATACAGGCAGAAACAATCTGTGCAGAAGGCTTATTTACTACAATTTCGGTTTGAACCGAATTCTCATAACCAACTACACGTATAGGTAAAAAGTTTTTGTTTTTAGGATAAAAACTTGTAAAAAATTTTTCCATCAAGGAAATAATGCGAATAGGTCTGCGGGATAAAGATTGATCACCAATTAATTTCG
>CAWUVR010000077.1:0-14632 GCA_963925905.1 uncultured Pelagibacteraceae bacterium | reverse complement strand
TCTGCTTTTAAGTTTTTTTTATATACCTTGCTTGGTTCTATTTTCATGCTTGTTGCAATTATTTTTATATATTTAAAATCTGGCACAACAGATATTCAGGCTTTACTAAAATTTGATATTGATCAAAAATATCAATACTGGTTGTGGCTTGGTTTTTTCACTTCTTTTGCAGTAAAAACTCCTATGTGGCCTGTTCACACATGGCTACCAGATGCTCACGTAGAAGCTCCAACCTCGGGATCTGTTATTTTAGCCGCTATTTTGCTTAAGATGGCGGGATATGGCTTTATTAGATTTTCTATAGGTTTTTTTCCTATAGCTTCAGCTTATTTTGCTCCTCTTATTTTTACATTGAGCATTATTGGAATTATTTACACATCGTTAGTCGCACTAATGCAGAAAGACATGAAAAAATTAATTGCGTACTCATCGGTAGCCCACATGGGTTTCGTAACTATTGGAATATTTGCTCTGAATGCAGAGGGGATTGAGGGAAGTATATTTCAAATGATCAGTCACGGAATAGTTTCTGCGGCTCTATTTCTCTGCGTTGGTGTTATTTATGACCGCATGCATACCAGAGAAATTTCTGAATATGGAGGTGTAGTAAACACTATGCCAAAATACTCAATTATTTTTATGGTATTTATTTTAGCAGGATTAGGCCTTCCAGGAACGAGCGGTTTTGTAGGTGAATTTTTGGTGTTAATCGGTGCTTTTAAAGCAAATTATTTGGTGGCTTTTTTTGCAGCAACTGGAGTCGTGTTATCAGCTTGTTATAGCTTATGGTTGTATAGAAGAGTTGTTTTTGGTGAGATTGCCAATGATAATGTTCGTGCCTTAAAAGATATTGTTAGAGTAGAAGCCCTAACTTTAGTTCCATTGCTTGTCCTTACAATTGCGCTTGGTGTTTTCCCTAATATTATTTTAGATACAATATCAGTAAGCGTAGATAATGTTGTTGCAATATATAATTCAAAAATTTCAATATTAAATGGAGTTGCGGTTAAATAAAAATGGAAAATCTTAATTTAATATATCCCGAACTTTTTATAGGAATTTCAATGCTGATATTATTGCTTGTTGGTGTTTTTAAAAAAAATAGTTTTAATTTAGTGAGCAAATTTACGTCACTTACTTTGCTGGCCGCAATACCAATGGTTTATATCAATGATAGCGTTTCAGCAAAATTATTTGGGGATAATTATTTGATTGATGGGCTGTCTTCTTTTTTAAAAATATTAATTTTGGGATCAAGCGCTTTTGTCTTGTCTTTTAGCAATCAATACATCAAGGACACCAAGATAAATCAATTTGAATACCCCATTTTAATTATTGCAGCTACTTTAGGAATGTTTGTTATGGTTAGCTCTAATAATCTAATTGGACTATATCTTGGAATTGAACTGCAGTCCTTGTCTCTTTATGTATTGGCGGCTTTAAATAGAGATTCTGTTAAATCAACAGAAGCTGGTGTAAAGTATTTTGTTTTAGGAGCCTTGTCCTCAGGACTTCTTCTTTATGGATGCTCATTGATTTATGGTTTTACGGGATCCACCAATTACTACACAATCGCCACTAATTTCGATTCACATAATATAGCATTTTTGTTTGGCCTGGTATTTATCTTAGTTGGTTTGGCTTTTAAAATTTCAGCAGTTCCTTTTCATATGTGGACACCAGATGTTTATGAGGGTGCGCCCACATCGGTCACTGCTTTTTTTGCTTTGGCCCCAAAAGTTGCTGGCTTTGGAGCAATTATTAGAATTTTATATGTAGCTTTCGGAAATGTTTTTCATGAATGGCAGACTATTTTAATTTTTATATCTGTAGCCTCAATGATACTTGGAGCGGTAGCAGCTATTGGACAGACTAATATCAAAAGACTTATGGCCTACAGCAGTATTAGCCACATGGGCTATGGTCTTGCTGGATTGGCTACTGGAATTAATGAGGGAGTATCCGCATCAATTCTTTATATATTTTTATATGTAGTTATGAATATTGGAAGCTTTGTTTGCATTATCATAATGAAAAGAAAAAATATTTATCTGGAAAATATTAGAGACTTATCAGGATTGTCCAAAAATCATCCAGTTATTGCATTTTCATTCACAGTAATTTTGTTCTCACTTGCCGGCATACCTCCTTTAGCTGGATTTTTTGCAAAATTTTATATTTTTATGGCAGTAGTCAAAGCTAACTTGTTTGCTTTAGCTATTATTGGATTGATTGCCTCGGTCATTTCAGCTTTTTATTATTTAAGAATAATAAAAATTATATACTTTGATCCAGAACAGGAAAAATTCGATTCTATTACAAGCAATGGTATTAGGGTGTCTTTGGCTTTTTCAACGCTTCTAATTCTATTTTATTTTTTAAACCCCTCTATTTTAAATTACTTTGCCAATATTGCTGCCAAAGCAATTCAGTAATTATTAATGCTGGGCTCAATCTATTATTACGATTATGTTAGTAGCACTAACAATGAAGCTAAAAATTTAGCAGAAAAATACAAAATTACATCAGGGCTGGTCATTGCAGACTGTCAAAAACAAGGAAGAGGTAGGTTTGGTAAAAAATGGACATCTATAAAGGGTAATTTCATGGGTTCTTTTTTTTTCCCAGTCAAGAATTATAAGGAAGTTTCTAAGATGCAGTACCTTTCTCTAAATATTCTGCTGAAGTGTTTTAAAAAAATATTCAAAAGTACTATTTTTAAAATTAAGGAACCTAATGATATTTTAATTGGTGATAGAAAAATATCAGGTATTCTGATTGAAAGCTTTAAAGTTAACAGACAGTTGTTTGTTATTGTCGGCATGGGTATTAATTTAGTTAAAAATCCAATGCTATCAGAATACAAAACAACAAATTTATACAAAGAATTTAAAAAAAAAATGAGCGTATTGAATTTTTCTAAAATTTTAATTAAAGAAATGGAAAGTGTATACAAATGTTCATAATAGGAGATGTTGGCAACACACAATCAAAATTTGCCTTTTACGATAGTAAAAAAAATAAAATCATTAACCTCATCAACTTTGATAGTAGTGGTTTGGATAAAAATAAAAAATTTATACGATTCATTAATAAAAAAAATATAACAAATGCAGTCATTACTTCTGTTGTCCCAAAAGTTTTTTTAAAAATTAAAAAATTGTTTATTAAAAAAAATATAAAATGCTTTGAACTTCTCGATGCAAAGTTAAAAAATCCTATAAAAATAAATATTAACAAACCAAAACAAGTTGGTTCAGATAGGATTGCAAATGTAATTGCAGCTTACAATTCCCACAAAACTAATTGCATAGTTGTAGACTTTGGTACGGCTACTACTTTCGACATTTTGACAAGTAAAGGTATCTACGAAGGAGGGCTTATTACTCCGGGAGTGAGACTTTCTTTGGCAACTTTAAATTCTTTAACGGCGTTACTGCCTTTGATTGAATTAAAAAAAACAAAGCAAATTATTGGCAAAGATACAGTTTCCGCTATTAATTCCGGAGTTTATTGGGGTTATGTGTCAATGATTAATGGAATACTAGAAAAAATCATATCTTCTACCCAAAAAAAATATATGATTATTTTAACTGGCGGTTTGTCCTATATTTTTTCCAATTCTTTAAAATACAAGTCAACCCTTGATAAGAATATTACACTTTGGGGTGTGATTGGAATAATAAATTTTAATAAAAAAATATTTAAAATATGAGCAATGAAAAAAATGAATTAGTTTTTTGCCCCTTGGGAGGATCGGGCGAAATAGGCATGAATATGAATCTGTATGGTTACGGCCATGCTGACAATCACAAGTGGATTATGATTGATATTGGGGTTGGGTTTACAGATGAATCTGTGCCAGGTATTGATTTAATGGTTGCTGACCCAGACTTTATTGTTCAAAGAAAAGAAAATTTACTAGGAATTTTGCTAACCCACGCACACGAAGATCACATAGGTGCAATTGCTCACTTATGGCCACTGTTGGAATGCCCCATCTACGCAACGCCATTTACAGCAATATTAATTAAAGAAAAATTTAGAGAAAAAAAAATTCAAATTGATGGAAAGCTTAAAATTATTCAATTAGATGGAAATGTTAAAGTAGGCCCATTTGATGTTAATTATGTAACTTTAACTCATTCTATTCTTGAGCCCAATGCTCTTTGCATAAAGACACCGGTTGGAACAATCTTGCATACAGGAGATTGGAAATGTGACAGCGATCCATTAATTGGAAAAAAAATGGATGAAGTTAAGCTAAAAGCAATTGGAAAAGAAGGTGTGCTTGCAATGATATGTGATTCAACCAACATTTTCACCGAAGGTCGCTCTGGATCCGAAAAAGATGTGAGAGACAGCATGATGACTATTATGGAAAATATTAAAAACAGAATAGTAGTGACCACATTTGCCTCCAATGCCGCTCGAATGGAAACTGTTTTTAAATGTGCTGAAAAAGTAGGTAGGCACCTTTCTTTAGTAGGGAGGTCTATGCACCGAATTTATAATACTGCTAGAGAATGCGGTTATTTACAAAATATAAAACCGCCAATAGACCCAAGAGATGCAAAAAAAATTCCAAGAAATAAAATTGTATATTTGTGCACTGGTAGCCAGGGAGAGCCTATGGGAGCAATGAACAGAGTTGTTAACGAAGAGCACCCAGATGTAATGCTTGATGCTGGAGATACTGTTATTTTTTCTTCAAGAATTATTCCAGGTAATGAAAAAAAATTATTTAAAATTCATAACTTATTAGTCAAAAGAAAAATCAATGTAATTTCTGAAGACAATGCTTTTATCCATGTGTCAGGTCATCCCGGTAGAGATGAAATGAGAGACATGTATAGTTGGATCAAGCCGCAAATTGCAATTCCCGTTCATGGAGAGCACAGGCACATGAAAGAGCACTATGATTTTGCAAAATCTTTGGGGGTTCCTAATCCAGCATTAATAGAAAATGGAGACATTATTAGAATTTACCCCGGTGAACCAAAAATAATTGACAAGGTTCATAGTGGAAAACTATTGGTTGATGGGAATAGATTGATCGATGAAAATTCAAGATTTTTAAATGACAGAAAAAACATAGCTAATAACGGGTTGATGGACGTCACTTTATTGATATCAAAAAAAGGTAACCTGGATAGAAATCCAATTATTAATTTAAGAGGACTTCCAGTAAACGAAGAAGATTTGGACGAGATTTTGTATGATCTTGAAGATGCAATTATTGATACTGCTAAAAATTATTCGTTAAATAATAAAAAAGACGAGAAAAATTTAATTGACGCGCTAAAATCTAATTTAAAAAAAGTTGTTTATAGTAGCGTGAAAAAACGACCTTACACTAACATTGTATTGATACGACTATAAAATGTCATTAGCTGGTGAATTGGTAATCTTCATAGTTATTTGGATGCTTATTTTATTTATGGTTTTGCCTTTAAAAATAACTTCTCAAATTGAGGATAGAAATGTTATTTCAGGAACCGATCCAGGAGCTCCTTCAAATCCACATATATTAAAAAAATTCTTAATAACTACAGTGGTTACATTAATAATATTTGCGATTATTAATCTTTTAACATATTTTGAAATAATAAATTTAAGAGAATATTTTTCAAAATAATGAAACTATCCAAGCTTTTTTTACCTATTTTAAAAGACATTCCTTCAGACGCTAAAATAAAATCTCACCAACTAATGTTAAGAGCTGGAATGATAAGACAATCTGCAGCTGGTATTTATTCCTGGTTACCATTGGGTTTTAAGGTTTTGAAAAAAATAGAAGCTATTGTCAGACAAGAGCAAGATAGAGCAGGAGCTCAAGAAATGTTGATGCCAACGATACAGTCAGCTGACCTATGGAAAGAAAGTGGTCGTTACGATGGCTATGGTTTGGAAATGTTAAGAATTAAAGACAGACAAGATAGAGAACTTCTTTATGGACCGACAAACGAAGAGTTGATTACGCAGATCTTCAGAGACAATGTTAAATCCTACAAGTCGCTACCCTTAATTCTTTACCATATTCAATGGAAATTTAGAGATGAGATTAGACCTAGATTTGGAATTATGCGATGTAGAGAATTTTTAATGAAAGACAGCTATTCTTTTGATGAGACCAAAGAAGGAGCAATACTTTCTTATAATAAAATGTTTTACGCTTATTTAAAAACATTTGAGAGGCTTGGTTTAAAAGCCATTCCTCTTGCTGCAGACACAGGACCAATTGGGGGTGATCTTTCCCATGAGTTTATCATTTTAGCAGAAACGGGAGAAAGTCAAATTTACACAAGTAAAAAAATACTAGACTTAAAGATCGGCAACTTTGGCAATGATGATAAAAGTTTAAAAGGCATGGTCAAGTCTTATACTGAAATTTATTCAGCTACAGATGAAAAATTTGACCAATCTGAATTTGACAAGCTAGTTAAGAAAGAAGATCAGCTAGTTACGAGAGGAATTGAGGTCGGACATATATTTTATTTTGGCGATAAGTACTCCAAGCCAATGAAGGCAACGGTTAATTCTTCTAGTGGCGCAAATATAACAGTTGAGATGGGATCTTACGGCATAGGAGTTTCTAGATTGGTAGGAGCCATCGTCGAAGCTAACTATAATGACAACATTATGAAATGGCCCACATCCGTAACTCCTTTTCATGTTGCAATTATCAATTTAGGAAAAAAAAGCGACAATGATACTAAAGAAAAATCACAAAAAATTTATGAAAAACTTCAAGAAAAATCTTTCGATGTATTATTGGATGACACAGATGAAAGCCCAGCAAGCAAATTCAAAAATTTTGATCTCATAGGCGTACCTTATCAAATTATCATTGGTTCAAAACAAGGACCGGATGAATACGAATTTAAAGAAGTCGGTTTTGATAAGCAGATTGTTTCTTTGGAATTTATTATAAAAAAATTAGAAGAAGTATATTTCAATTGATAACAGCGGCTGAATTTCTAATCATTAGGAGATACCTTAGGCCCAAAAGAAAAGAGGGTATTTTAAAGGTAATTTCTATATTTTCTTTTTTTGGGATTGGCCTAGGTGTTGCTACTTTAATTATTGTGATGTCCGTTATGAACGGATTTAGAACAGATCTTATAAATAAACTTTTGTTATTTCAGCCACATATTTTAGTTTATCAATTCAACGATTTTGAAAAAAGTAAATTTAAAATTCAAAAATCTTTTCAAGAAAACAAAATACAATATTCCAGTATAAATTTGTCCTATTCCATACAAGGACTGATTATTAGCAAGGATATAAACAAAGGTTCAATGATAAGAGCCTTAAAAAAAGAAAATTTTCTTTCAGACAAACTTATAAGCAAAAATATTATTGATGGGAAAATAGAAAGTTTTGGAAAAAATTATGTTTCTATCGGATCAAATTTAGCAGAGAGCCTAGGTGCTTGGGTTGGTGACAAAATAACTGTCATGTCGTCAGCCAAAGAAAGCACTCCATTTGGAAATGTTCCTCAACAATATACTTTTGTAATAGGATCGGTATTTAAGACTGGCATTTACGAGTTTGATAATAATTACATACTATTAGATATAGACACATCTGGAGATTTTTTGATCAATCAAAAAAATAATAAAAATATTGAAGTTCGATTAAAAAATCCTGATCAATCTAATTTTGCCAAGGAAGTTTTGCAAAAAGATAAGCTTAAAGCTCTTTCTTGGATTGACAATAACAAGACATTCTATGACGCTTTGTTGGTTGAAAGAAATGTTATGTTTATTATTTTAACATTAATTATTATTGTTGCCGCATTCAATATTATTTCCGGGCTGACAATTTTAGTCAAAAATAAAACTAAAGAAATTGCAGTTTTGAAGACTATTGGATTTACAAGTTTTTCAATAAATAAAATATTTTTTATAACAGGCTCAGCAATAGGGGCGACAGGAACACTGTTTGGAGTAATTTTAGGTGTTTTATTTTCTTACAATATAGAAAGCATCAGAGTGTTTTTGAGTGCTGTTTTGCAAATAGAAATATTTCCTGCAGAAATTTACTTTTTAAGCAAAATGCCTAGCGAAATTCACATGCCAACAATTTTGCTCATTTCTGGCATTGCTTTATTAATAACATTTCTTTCATCTATAGTTCCGTCGCTCAAAGCATCAAAAATTAACCCTATCGAATCTTTAAAATATGACTGATGATTTTTTGAAAATCTCTAACTTATGCAAGTCTTATTTTGACAACGGGGAAGAAATTAAAGTCTTGCAAAATCTAAATTTAGTTTTGTCAGACAATAAGATTGTTTCGTTACTAGGTCCTTCTGGCTCTGGAAAGAGTACTCTTCTTCATTTATTATCCTTATTAGACAAGGCAGATTCTGGAAATATTCTATTCAATAATAAAAATTTAACCGAGATAAATGACCAGGAACGAACCATTTATCGAAGAAACGAGATTTCTATAGTTTATCAAAATAATAATTTAATTTCTGATCTAAGTGCTTTGGAAAATGTTGCTATAGCCAATATCTGCAAAACGGACGATAAAAATAATGCAAATTTTTTAGCCTTAAAAATTTTAAAAGATTTTGGCCTAGAAAATAGAGTTCATCATTATCCTTACCAGCTATCTGGTGGTGAGCAGCAAAGGGTAGCAATCGCAAGAGCTGTCATAAATGATCCTAAATTGATATTTGCAGACGAGCCAACAGGTAATTTGGATCAAAAAAACTCTGATTTAATTTTAAATTTTCTTTTTAAGTTAAAAAAGAATAATAGGTTAATTTTTATTGCAACTCACAATAGAGAATTGGCCAGCAAAACAGATTTAAGATTAACATTATCCAATGGTAATGTTAGTGTTGAATCTTAATGACAGCTAAGAATTCTCAATTTAATCATCTAAAAATTCACACTCAATACTCGATATGTGAAGGTGCATTAAAAATTTCAGATTTATCTGAGTATTGCAAAGCTCACAAAATAACTAGTGTTGGAATATCTGATTCTCGAAATATGTGCGGTGTATTAGAATTTTCGGAGGAAATTTCTAAAGCTGGAACCCAACCAATTATTGGTACACAAATTAATTTTTCTTTTTCCCATAACAATCTTGAAAAAATTGGAAAAATTTCGCTTATAGCAAAAAATATCGCTGGTTATAAAAATTTACTAAAGCTTTCTTCTCACTCTTATTTATCGATTGAAAAAAATCAGGATCCTCACTGCGCCATAGAGGAATTGGTCAAATATTCAGATGGAGTAATTGTTTTGCTTGGAGGATCACACTCTTTAATTTCCGACATGATTCTCAGCAACAATATTTCAGAATGTGAATTTTTAATCCAGAAAATTGCTCACGTTTTTAAAGACAATGCTTACTTAGAAATTCAGAGACATCAAGAGAATCATGAGAAAGATTTGGAGGCTAAGCTTTTAGAATTTAGCTCCAAGTTTGATATTCCAATCATAGCTACCCATGAAGTGTTTTATTTAGAAGAAGACATGCACGAAGCTCACGATGCTTATATATGTGTAGGACAAAAAACTTATGTAAATGACACAAAAAGACTTCGTTATTCAGATCAGCACTATCTAAAGACAGATCTAGAGATGGTTGAGCTTTTTTCAGATCTTCCAGAAGCTTTGGAAAATAATCAAAATATACCTCTCAGATGTAGTTATAGACCATTAACAAGTAAGCCCATGTTGCCAAATTTTAACACAGAATCTTCAAATGTCGACGATGAATTAAAATCCCAAGCGAAAAGCGGATTGGCAGTTAAGCTTCAAGATTTTATACTCAATAACATTTCAGATTTAGCCGAGAAAGATCTGGTAAGAAAAAAATACGAAGATAGACTGAACTATGAAGTTGAGATGATTTCTAAAATGAAGTTTTCTGGATATTTTTTAATTGTTTCCGATTATATTAAATGGGCAAAAAGCAAGAATATTCCAGTTGGTCCGGGCAGGGGTTCAGGAGCAGGATCATTAGTTGCTTGGTGCCTGTCTATTACTGACTTGGATCCTATTAAATTCGGATTAATTTTTGAGCGATTCCTAAATCCAGATAGAATTTCAATGCCAGATTTTGATATAGATTTTTGTCAAGAAGACCGAGACAAGGTTATCAATTACGTAAAAGACAAATACAAAAATAAAGTTGCACAAATTATTACATTCGGAAAACTTCAAGCCCGAATGGCTTTGCGTGATATTGGAAGGGTGATGGGTCTTCCATACGGTAGAGTTGATCAGTTGACTAAAATGATACCTTTTGATCCTTCCAGGCCTCTATCTTTGGCAGAATCTGTTGCTATGGAACCAAGAATTCAAGAGGCTCAAAAAGAAGATCCTACCATTGATAAGCTTATTAGGCTGGCTCTAAAACTAGAGGGTTTGTTTAGAAATATAGCCACGCATGCAGCGGGTATTGTTATTGGAGATAAAGATTTAACTGAAATAATACCTCTATATAAAGATCACGACTCTAGCATTCCAATTCCGGTAACTCAATTTGACATGAAGTGGGCAGAAGAAGCTGGTCTGGTAAAATTCGATTTTCTTGGTCTAAAAACTCTTACGGTAATAAAAAAAACTATTACATTGATAAAGGAAGATGGAAAATCTTTAGATATAGAAAAAATCCCTTTAGACGATGAAAAAACTTTCAAACTCCTCAGTTCCGGAGAAACTATGGGAATTTTTCAACTAGAGAGTTCCGGTATGCGCGAGGTTTTAAAGCAAATGAAGCCCAATAAATTTGAAGATATTATTGCGCTAGTAGCGTTATACAGACCAGGACCTATGCAGAATATTTCTACCTATAATAATAGAAAACATGGTTTGGAAGAGCCTGACTATTTGCATCCAAAAATCGAAAGTATTTTAAAAGAAACTTACGGGGTTATTATTTACCAGGAGCAGGTTATGCAAATAGCCCAAGCTTTGTCAGGTTTTTCAGCAGGTAAAGCGGACATCTTAAGAAAAGCAATGGGTAAGAAAAAATCTGCAGAGATGGATAGGCAAAAAAAAGATTTTATTGAAGGCGCTATCAAAAAAAATATTCCAAAAGAACAGGCAGTATATATATTTCAACTAGTTGAAAAATTTGCTCAATATGGATTTAACAAAAGCCATGCTGCTGCTTATGCTTTGATAGCCTATCAAACTGCTTATTTAAAAACTCACTATCCATTAAGTTTTTTTTCAGCATCAATGAGTATGGACATGTCCAATACAGATAAGCTTAATCAATTTTACGAAGAGCTTAAAAGACTCTCGATTAATGTACACAACCCGTGCATAAACAATTGTTTTGCTGACTTTGTTCCTAAGGAAAATACAATTTATTATGCACTGTCAGGAATTAAAGCCGTAGGTTTTGAGGCCATATCCAATGTTATTAAAGAAAGAGAGGAAAATGGAAAATTTCTTTCAATCGAAGATTTTATAACAAGAGTAAGTAGCAAAGACACTAACAAACTGCAATTAGAAGGCTTGGTTAAAGCGGGAGCTTTTGACTGCCTTGATAAAAACAGGGCTAAAATTTATCACAATGTTCCAGAGCTTATTAAGCAATCCAAAAACTATGATGAAAATTTGGAGCTTAATCAAATCAATTTATTTGAAAGTCAAACCAATCAAGATTTCAAGATCTCTTTCACAGAACAGCCCGAGTGGGATGAGCCGGAAAAAATAAAAAGAGAATTTGAATCAATTGGCTTTTTTGTTAGCGATCATCCACTAAAAAATTACAAACAAGTTTTGCAAGGATACAATGTAATTAATTATCAAGAGTTCATAGAAAGTAGCAATATCACAGAATGCATGTTGTCAGGAACCGTAATGGCGATTCAAGAAAAGAAAACGGCAAAAGGCATGCCCTTTGCCATAGTTAAATTTAGTGACCTCAGCAGAATGTTTGAGTTTTTTATATTTTCTGAGGTTTTGATTTCAAATAGAGAAAAATTATCTCCAGGAAAGTCTTTTTTAATAAGCATTAAGAGAGAGATGTTGAAAAGTGGCATTGAAAGAACAAATGTCTTAAAAATATTTTTAATTGATGACATAAAACAAAAAGGAATTAGCAATGTTAGTATTGAAGTTAAAGATGCCGATGCTTTAAAAAATATTAAGAATGAAATTGCAAAAGATGGAAAGACTTCTGTTTTTTTAAGTTACAATGAAAATGGTAAGAATTTTATTTTTAAATTAAAAAATACAAAAAATATCACTTCAGAATCGCTTAAAATCATCGAAAATCAAGGGTTTTTGACAAAAATCGTTAATTAATAGCCTTGATTTAAATTCTCATTCTTTTATAAGATCTTAAAAATTTCGCACGAAGAAAATGGCGCAAGCCCCCGGTCCTGAAAAGGTAGTTTCTTCGGTGGATTAACCGGAAAAAAAACTATGAACTTACCAAGCGTTACAATTAAAGATCTTTTAGAAGCTGGAGTGCACTTAGGTCACAAAACTTTTAGATGGAACCCAAAAATGAGACCTTATATTTTTGGAGAAAAGAACTCAGTACATATTATAGATTTATCTCAAACTTTAGAGCTTTTGAATAGAGCCCTATTAGAAATTCACAAATGTGCATCTAGCCGTGGAAAGATACTTTTTGTTTCTACGAAAAAACAGGCTTCCGAGCTTGTTGCGAGTGTTGCCAAAGAAACAAATAACTTTTACGTTAACCATAGATGGTTAGGTGGAATGTTAACCAACTGGAACACAATTAACCAATCTATTAAAAGATTAAAAAGAATAGAAGAGGATTTAAAGCTAGAAGACACAGGTTTTACAAAAAAAGAGCTTATTCAGATGAGCAGAGAAAAAGAAAAACTCGAAAGATCATTGGGTGGAATTAGCAGTATGAAAAAACTTCCAGACATGATTTTTGTTATTGATACCAACATAGAATCCCTAGCAGTTCTCGAAGGAAAAAAATTAGGCATACCGATTGTTGCAATAGTAGATAGCAATTCAAACCCTGAAAACATTAGCTTCCCAATACCTGGAAATGATGATGCTAGAAGAGCAATAAATTTGTATTGCGACCTTGTCCAAAAAACAATTTTAGATGCTCAATCTAAAATGAGCAACGACAAAGATGAAAAAGAAGAGCCACTTGAACCTATAGTATCTGTCATACCTGAAGTTGAAAAAGCAACAGGCACACCAGAGAAAAAAATAATCAATTAATTTTTTCTATGAGTATTTTTGAAAAAGTTAAAGAGCTCAGAGATATAACTGGAGCTGGCATGCAAGATTGCAAAGTTGCATTGTCTGAAAATAACGAAGATATAGATTTAGCCATAGAGTATTTGAGAAAAAAAGGCATAGCCAAAGCAGCCAAAAAGTCTGATCGTGGAGCTACAGAAGGTTTAATTACTCTGTACAGCGCAGGAAACAAATCAGCAATTATTGAAATAAATTCAGAAACTGATTTTGTCGCTAAGAATCCAGAGTTTAATTCTTTTTGTGAAAAAATTTCAGAACTATGTATTGATTCAAAAGATACAAATGATCTTAATGAAAAAAAATTTGATGACAATGAAACTGCATCATCAGCATTGGTTAACTTGATCGCAAAAATTGGTGAAAATATAAAAATTCGAAGATTTGAGAATATTGATCTTGGTTGTGATGTAGCAAGTTATATTCACAACAAGCAATCCGATCATTCAGGGAAGTTGGGAGTTTTATTGGCTTACGAATCTACTCATGACAAAGCAGCTAAATCTAGTGTTGGATTTGTGGTACCATCATCTGAATTAGCTAAAGATTTTGCAAATAAACTATGTATGCATATAGCAGCTTCCTCTCCTCTATCGTTAAATGAAACAGGAATAAGCCAAACCTTCTTAGAAAGTGAAAAAAATATTATGAAAGAGCAGCTATTAAATGAGGGAAAAAAACCAGAAATGATTGAAAAAATCATTGCTGGAAAGGTCTCAAAAATAATAAAAGACAATACTCTTTTGGGTCAAAAATGGGTTATGAATCCAGAGACAACAGTTTATGCTGCTATTAGGGAGTTTGAGCAAGAAACCAACTCTTCTTTTGTGGTTAAGCACTTTGTTAGGTATAAAGTGGGTGAAGGTATAGAAAGTAAAAAAGCTGATTTTGCCGAAGAAGTAAAAAGCTTAACTAAGTAAATTAATTTTTTTTATGAGTACTAATGCAAAACTCATTCCCTGCGAACAAAAAATGCAATCTACATTGCAAAGTCTTACTCAAGACCTCTCCTCAATAAGAACTGGAAGAGCTCATGTTTCCATGTTGGATTTGATTAGGGCAGAAGTTTACGGTCAGAAAATGCCACTAAATCAGCTTGCAACAATATCAACACCAGAGTCTCAGCTTGTAACGGTTCAGGTTTGGGACGCGAATAATGTTAAATTTGTGGAAAAGGCAATCAGAGAGTCTGATTTAAATGTAAATCCTTCAGTTGACGGTCAAATTGTAAGAGTTCCAGTACCCAAGCTGTCAGAAGAAAGAAGAAAAGAGCTAATAAAAATTGTTAAAAATCAATCTGAAAAAATCAAAATATCTATAAGGAACATCAGAAGAGAGGGGATGGATTCTTTGAAAGAATTTTTAAAAAATAAAGAAATTACTGAAGATGA
>CAWUVR010000076.1:0-6596 GCA_963925905.1 uncultured Pelagibacteraceae bacterium | reverse complement strand
GTAAAACAAGTAGAAAAATTAAAAAAAACTACCAAGATAGATGGTCAAGCTATCACCGATGTATTGACGGTCAATGGGGTTAGATTTTCGTTAGAAGATGGGTCTTGGGGGCTTATTAGAGCCTCATCAAACAAACCTTCTTTAGTAGTGGTTACAGAGAGCCCAACTTCGGATGAGAGAAAGAAAAAGATTTTTGATTTTATCGATGATCTCCTGCAAAAAACCGGTAAAATTGGGGAATACGATCAAAAAATCTAATATCCTTTAGTCCAATAACCATAAACACAACGAGTTCCATTTCTAGAGCAATCGTAGGTATCATGAAGCACTCCATCTTTGACAACGGTTATATGCTTAGAGCAAGACACGATTAAAGTTCCCATGGGTAGCTCTTCTTTTTTCAAATGCACCTTACAACCCTGACCTATAAACATGGTCGGCGTCCACTTCCATCCTAGCTTTTGTAAATACTTCTTTAATACAACTCGGTGCGTTCCAGCTCTCGGGCTGTCATTTTTTTGTTTTAGACTTTTAGCGAGCCTAGTTCTCGATGTATTTCTAAACTCTTCATTTTCTTTATACAGATCTTCATAGACTTCTGAATAAGCAATCCCGGTTGCGATCGCAATGGATCTAACTACGCAGTCCCCTGCTTTTCCTTTATAGCCCGCAGCAGCTCTACCACCATCGTCTATTTCAAGTTCTAAATTACTTGTGGAAAATAATCTTTTAAAAAACATCATAATTTATTTTGCTCGGCTGATTCTGATCTTTAAGAGTTTCTAATAAAATATCAAGACTATTAGAAATGTCATTCTTCATCTGTTCTGGGGCATTAACAATAAAAAAACCAGTTCCTTGCATTCTAAGAAAAGAGTTTTTTAATTGAATATGAATCTGTGTGGTATTTTTAATTTTAAGATTTAGAAATTGCTGAACAAAGGCATCTGTTTTTTCCGATTCTAAAACTGGGTACCAAATCAAATAACAGACATCGGGAAATTGACTGGCGTTATGTTTAACTAGTTTGCTAATTTTTTCATACTCATTTTTAAGTTCGTAGGAAGGATCAATCAGAACCAATCTAGTTCCCTTATAAGAAGTGATCATTTGATCGAGCGATGCAAAGGCATCTTTTTTCTCAATAACTATTCTAGGATCTTGATCAAAATTCTTCTTTAAAATCTCAAACTCATTATTGTGTAGCTCTGATAGATAAATGGTATCTTCCTTATCCAGAGCTAGAGAGGACAAAAAACAGGAACCTGGATAAATTTCAATCTTGTTTCCTTGTTTATTTGGGTTCGTTTTTCTTACCAAGTTTAGATAGTTATTAATCAAGGGGTCTTTTAATTCTGCATTCAGTACTTTAGAAATTCCGTTTAAGTATTCTTTATTCTTCTCCATAAAAGGATCGGTTAAAGAATATTTTCCCGCAGCTGCAAAAGGATCAATAAACGTAAATGGCTTATTCTTTTTTAGTTCCTGCAAAAGATAAACAAGAATGAAGTGCTTAAAGACATCGGCGAAGTTTCCCGCATGAAATCCGTGCCTGTAGCTTAGCATTTAAATAACTTTTCTTAATTTTTCTAAAATCTTGGCTAGTGCAACTTTAGTATATGGCTTGCCTTTAACCACCCAAACCGACAAAGGCCAACTAGGATCTTGTTTGTGTCTAGCGATCACATGAATGTGCAATTGAGGTATGATATTGCCTACTTTTTCCACATTAAGATTGAAGCAAGTAAAATGCTTTTTCATAACTTTGCTACAATACTGAATCTCATCCATTAACCTAATCTGATCTTTCCTATTCAGATCCAAAATCTGACCAACACCTTTTCTCTTGGGCAGAAGCATGATCCAGGGAAACTTGGTATTGTCATTTAGTCTTACTTGGCAGAGTTTTAAATCAGTAATGTAATAACTAGTTTTCTCAAATTTTTTATGTATTTTGAACATATAAGTAAATTACATAACTATTTTATAATGGATTTAAAGAAAATTAATCAGAAAATAAAAAGCTTCGTCAAAGCTAGGGATTGGGATCAGTTTCATTCTCCCAAAAACCTCGCCATGGCCCTATCGGTAGAAGCATCCGAACTAGTTGAAATCTTTCAGTGGCTCAAAGAATCGGATATTAAAAAAGTGGATAAAGAAAAAGTGGCAGATGAAATTGCGGATATCTTTTTCTATCTACTTAGAATCTCTCAAAAAATGAATATTGATATTGAAAAAAGCTTCCACAATAAAATGATCAAAAATATAAAAAAATATCCTGTACAATTATCTAAAGGGAATTCTAAAAAAAGATATTAATATTTAAAACTGACCTCTAATACCGATAGAACCCTCTAAGGAATCAACATTTTCACCACTAGTTCTTGCGCTAGCAACTACATAAAAATCAACATTAGCTCCTAGGTTAATATTGGCTCCTGTCGATAGTGAGCCATACACATCACTTGGTGTTGCAGTTGTGTACGAAACATCTGTTCCACCCATGGAGTAATCTTGTGTTTTTCCAGAAACAATATGTCTTGCTTCCACTCCTGCTTTTAGAAAAACATTAGAACGTTCCGAAAATCCTATTTTCAAATCCGCTTCTACTCTTGGCTGGACTTGAATTAGATATAGACGGTCATATTTAAAATAAAGGTCTTCGCTGTAAGAATTTCTAATTTCAGAATTTACATCAGCTCCAGCTATTAAATTTAAATAAGAAAATTCTGATAAAAAAGTATTATGTGCAACAGAAGCTCCAACACTTCCGTACAAACTATAATAATCTCCTGTTAACACTCGTTCTCCTGTTGAAGATGTAGAATCTAATAATTTTCTATCTGTGTCAGACTTGCTAAAACCAACTAAGCCTTTGACGGCAACATCGGATACTCCTACTTGTGCATAATTGGGAGCAACAACACCTAGTATTAAACTATTGCTTTTGACTTGATACTCATCGCTATCAATATTGCTATCCGTTTGATCAAAATTTAATACAATTTCAATTGGCTTTTCTGTATTGTCTTTTTTCCATCCAGCATTAAAGCCCTTCTTGTTGTTTTTAAATTTTCTAATTTCCGATGAAGTTCCTTCTGAATCTCTAGTAGCTTCTGAGTAATAAGGCTCTATCCAAGTTTCTTTATTTGCTTTAACATTTCGATCAATGGCATCAGTAATATTGGCTGTTTTTTGAAACAAGTTTTCACCAGCCATTTCCATCGAACCAATGTTAATCGCATAGGCTGATCCTGTAACTACTGGTCTGTTATCTAAATCATTAACTGTGAAAGAACCTGTTCCTGATGTTGCAACATAATAAGATTTAGCAGCACCCACATCCATATTCAAAGTGTAAGAAGTTGAAGAGAAAGACAAAATATCTCCAATTAGAACGGATCCTTCGTTTAAATTAATATTACCAATCACACCCGTGGATGCAATTGCTATAGCAGCTGTTCCTGCTTGAATGGTTCCCGAGTTATTTATGGTCGCAATTGTTCCTCCGGTGCTTGCAACAACACCGTATGCACCGGTGCCACTAGCGACGGTCTTAATAGTTCCGCTGTTATTTAATGTAGTTAAAGTTGCAGTAGAATCTGTCCCCGAAGCTCCAACGTTAATAGCCGTAGTAGCATCAACCTCTCCAGAAATTGTTGAACTTGTAACACTAGTAATAGAAGTTGATATAGTTCCTGTATTAGTTATTGTTGTAATATTAGCCTCAGAATAATTTGCTGTGGCATTATTATTAATACCAGTTCTTGTGCCGTCAATTACTCCACTATTAGTTATGGTTCCAATCAAAGCAACTTTATTACTTCCACTAGTTCCCTCTAAGTCCCCGTGGTTATAAATAGCAGTTCCGTTGTAAGTTCCAAAATTACCTGTAGTTCCACTGGACTCTGCTGCTGTAGCTGTAATATTTCCAGTATTAATAATACTAGTAATTGTTCCTGAGGTATTATTAATACCTCTTGCAGTTCCGATTCCCGTTGAAACACCTGCAATAGTTCCGTTGTTCGTTATTGTTCCAATTGCAGATCCTGTAAGACCATTATTAAAAATACCGTAAGCATTTCCGTCTCCTGCAACTGCTCCTGAAGTAGTTACTGTTATTGTTCCACTGTTAGTTATTGAGGTAACAGATGAAACTTGACTGGTTGAGAGAATTCCTATTCCATAGGGATTAACAGTTCCTATTCCCGTAATAGTAAAAATTGATGAATTATCTATTACTAAACCTGTAAAACCATCTGAATAAACACCTCTACCTAAAACATTATCGTCAGTATCATCAGCAGTAGAAGTTACCGGTGAAGTATTGGTTATGGTTATGTCGTTACCATTAATGACTTCTCCTGCAAATGATACGTTGGTTAAAAAAAGTGTCGAAAGAACAAAAGTAAAAATTATTTTTCTAAGTTGGTTCATTTTTTTGGTGTTCTTAAAACCTAAATAAATTTGGAATCATATATGTATTCTTTTGGATAAGATTATCAATATAACAATCCTTACTGAACAGCTCAACAAATCAAAAGTGTTTTTGTTTTTGGGTTTATGAAAGAAGATTTTTAGATAATAACACTTTTTTTTATCAACAAATCTATCTCATCATTCGCAAAACCATTATCTAATAAGATTTGCTTAGTGTGCTGACCAAAAGTTGGCGACTCTTTCGTATCTTCTACTTTAGTATCTGAAAACTTAACCGGCATGCCTATGGCTTTAAAGGAGCCTGCTTTGGTATTTTTTACATCAACGATCATCTTTCTTGCGATGGTTTGAGGGTCTTCAAACATTTCTGTAACTGTATGGATAGGACCACACGGAAGACCTTTTTTATCGAAAATTGTAAGCCATTCTGCTGAAGTTTTTTTTATCAATTCTGTTTTTAATATTTCTATTAGCTCTGAAATATTTTTCATACGATGGGCATTGCTGCTAAATTTCTCATTGTCTTGGAGATCTTTTCTTCCCAATGCATCAATTAGATTGAGCCATGTATTTTGATTGGATGCTCCCACGGTAATCCATTTATCTTTGGTTTTGAAAGCTTGATAGGGCGCTGTAAGAGGATGAGCAGAGCCTAGTGGACCTGGTGCAACTCCTGTTGCTGATGCAATGGCAGATTGCCAATAAGTGTGAACAATTCCAGCTTCATACAAAGAGGTATCTACCCGCTGACCTACTCCGGTTCTTTCTCTTGCGACTAGTGCAGCCAACACTCCCATTGCTGCTAAAATTCCTGCAGTAATATCTGTTACTGGCGCTCCTACTTTCATCGGAGGTCTGTCTTTGCTTTCCCCAGTCACGCTCATAAGTCCACTCATGCCTTGGGCAATTAAATCAAATCCACCCTTGTCTGCATAAGGTCCTGTTCTGCCGTAGCCTGAAATTTCACAAAGGATAATACGAGGATTTATTTTTTTTAATTCCTCATAACCAATACCCAGTCGTTCTAAAGTTCCTTTGCGGTAATTTTCAACAACCACATCCGCATTTTTTACTAATCTTTTAAAAACTTCTACTCCCTCTTTTTTCTTCAAGTCTAAAGTCATGCCTCTTTTGTTACGATTCATCATCATAAAAGCAGCAGCTTCGCCATTTACATCGGGTGGTAAAAAACGTCTGGTATCATCTCCCCCAGGAATTTTTTCTATTTTAATAACATCAGCACCAAGATCAGCCAGCATCAAACCGCAGGTAGGTCCTGCCATAATTTGAGCAAGCTCCAAAACCTTAATTCCTTTAATAGGACCTGACATATTACTTATTTTTAAACTTAGGCTTAGTTTTGCTTAGGAATGATTTGTAGCCAATTTGAAAATCTTCTGTGTTGTAGCACTTGTAACCAAGGTCATTTAGCTTGTTAGAGATTTTTGTTTTCACAATTAATTCTTCCGCGAACTTCTTATGCCATCTTGCTACTAATGGAGCACCATCGCAAATTCTCTCTACTGTTTTGTAAGTTTCTTTTTCCACATCCTGATCTGGAACCACTCGGTTGACGAGGCCCTTTACATAAGCTTCTTCTGAATTGAAAATTCTTCCCTCTAGTAAGATTTCCATAGTCACGGATCTTCCTACCAATTGTAATAACGCCTGTAACTCACGTGGAGCCATAGTTAAACCTAATCTTTTAATCGGCACACCAAAGGTAGAAGAGTTTCCGCAAATTCTCAAATCACAACAAGCAGCAATCTCTAAACCTCCGCCAACACAAATTCCCTCGATCAAAGCAACGGTTGGGATCGGACATTCTTGAATAGCCGCCAAGGTTCCATGAAGATGTACGCCATATTCTTTAGCAAGTTTGCTATTGGATCTTGTTTTTTCAAATTCGCCAATGTCATTTCCAGGAGAAAAAGATTTTCCACCTTTTCCACGTATCACCACGCATCTTATGGTTTTATTTTTTTTAAGATCTTTGAAAATAGAACCCAGTTTTTTCCACATGGGTTTGGTTAGGGCGTTTAATTTTTCAGGTCTGTTTAAAGAAACTTCTAAAACATGTTCATTAATTTGTTTAGCTTGAACTAAATCAGTCATGCCTACCTATAGAAATATTCTACCAAGCTCATTGGTACAAC
>CAWUVR010000075.1:0-14509 GCA_963925905.1 uncultured Pelagibacteraceae bacterium | reverse complement strand
TAATTGGCTTATCAAAGCCTGGTAACCACTTGGGTCCTCCTGCAAGTCCAGAATATTTGGTACCTCCCCAATATAAAGTATCCCAACCATAGTTACCTGCAAAATTTACTTTACCAAACCAATCCCCTCCTCTAGCTCCATGGTTGGTCATATACACTTCATTATCCATAGGAGATAAAGTCATTCCCTGAACATTTCTAATTCCGATTTGATAGATCTCTGGCAGCCAATTATCTTTTCCTTTAAATTTAGGATTATCTTTTGGAATAGTTCCATCTAAATAAACACGAATAATACTACCAGGATGCTTACTGGGATCTTGAGCAATACTATCTCCTCCTCGCTCACCTGCAGATATATAAAGATGCTCACCTTTAATCACTAATCTAGAACCAAAATGATATCCGCTATTAATCGGAGGGTTAGCTTGAAAAATATTACTAAAATTTAATGCATCTTTATTAAATTTCGCTCTAGCTGCTGAAGTACTTGATTTTCCAAATCCTCTGTCCTCTGAATAAGAAACATAAACATACCCTTGATGATATAAAACATCGAGAAGACCTCCTTGACCATCTTCTAAAATATTTAAATTATGTTTAATGTTGTTTCTAGTATTGTTAGCTTTGTTAAACAAAACTAAATTTCCAGACTTTTCTGTAATAAGATAGGTCTGTTCTTCAACTATAGTTAGGGACCATGGTGAATTTAATTGGTCTAATAATTTAGTTAGTTTAACTTCTGAAAATGATGAATTTGAAAAGAAAAGAAAGAAAATAAAAGATAGTAAGTACTTATTCATAGTACCAAGCTATAAGTGCCAAATTCAACAGTGAACATGGCACTTACAAATAAAATAATTAGTTAAGTTTTAGTAAATCTGCATTCATTATCTTTGTCCAAACAGCAACAAAGTCTTTTACAAATTTTTCCTTGTTGTCATCTTGCGCATACACTTCTGCATAAGAACGAAGTACTGAATTAGATCCGAAAACTAAATCTACTCTAGTGGCAGTAAATTTTGTTTTGTTAGATTTTCGGTCAATAATATTGTACGAGTTTTTGCCTGTTGGCTTCCACATGTATTTCATGTCAGTTAAGTGAACAAAGAAATCGTTGGTTAATGCTCCTACTTTGTCAGTAAAGACACCGTGTTTAGTACTACCATGATTAGTTCCTAGAACTCTCATTCCACCTACTAACACCGTCATTTCTTTAGCGCTCAATCCCATCAAAGATGCACGCTCCAGCATCAACTCTTCTGGCATCACAGAATATTCCTGCTTCACCCAGTTTCTAAAAGCATCGTGGATAGGCTCTAGGACTTTGAAAGATTCAACATCTGTTTGTGCTTGAGAAGAATCTCCTCTTCCTGGAGTAAAAGGAACTTTGACTTTGAATCCAGCTTTTTTAATAGCCTTTTCTATTCCTACATTTCCAGCAAGAATAATGGTATCTGCAACGCTAGCTCCGGATTTTTTAGCAATAGCCTCTAAAGTTTTTAATACTTTTTTTAATCTAGCAGGTTCATTGCCTTTCCAATTATTTTGGGGGGCTAAACGAATTCTGGCTCCATTAGCACCACCTCTTTTATCTGTTCTTCGGTAGGTTCTTGCACTATCCCAAGCTGTAGATACCAGCTCCTGAACTGTTAAATTACTAGCTGCAATTTTTTTCTTCACCTGCTCTACGCTATATTTTTTCTTTGCTTTAGGTACAGGGTCTTGCCAAATCAACTCTTCTCTAGGAACATCTGGTCCAATGTAATTAGTTTTAGCACCAAGATCTCTATGAGTTAACTTAAA
Source organism: uncultured Pelagibacteraceae bacterium (assembly GCA_963925905.1). Classification (GTDB taxonomy): domain Bacteria; phylum Pseudomonadota; class Alphaproteobacteria; order Pelagibacterales; family Pelagibacteraceae; genus IMCC9063. The sequence goes on along the minus strand of CAWUVR010000075.1, from coordinate 12,704 downwards.
CCAAGCCTTACCAAAAGTTTCTGCTAAATATTTTGGATCTTTATAGAAACGCTCTGATATTTTTCTATATTGAGGATCCATTTTCATTGCCATATCCGCATCTGTCATAATTGGGTTGCGACGAATCTTTGGATTTTCTAAGTCAACTGGCTTATCTTCTTCTTTAATATTAACAGGCTCGTACTGGAATGCTCCTGCAGGACTTTTTTTAAGTTTCCAATCATATGTTAATAAAAGACGAAGATAATCATTATCCCATTTATCTGGATGAGTAGTCCAAGCACCTTCTATGCCACTTGTAACCTGATTAACTCCCAGTCCTCCTCCACCTTTTTTATTCCAACCAAAGCCTTGCTCTTCAATATCTCCAGCTTCTGGTTCAGCTCCTAATTTTGAAGCATCTCCATTTCCATGAGCTCTTCCCACAGAATGACCACCAACTGTTAAAGCACAAGTCTCTTCGTCATTCATTGCCATACGGCCAAATGTTTCTCTTACATCGTGTGCTGTTTTTAATGGATCTGGCTTTCCCTCCACTCCTTGTGGATTCACATAAATCAATCCCATTACCACTGCTGCTAAAGGATTTTCTAAAGAAGTACGATCTTCTTTCTTGCTATATCTTTTGTCTGTTAACCATTCTTTTTCTGATCCCCAATAAACATCTTTTTCTGGATGCCAAATGTCTTCTCTACCAAAAGAAAAACCATACATTTTAAGACCCATAGACTCATAAGCAATATTTCCAACCAAAATCATTAAGTCAGCCCAACTTAATTTGTTTCCATATTTTTTCTTGATCGGCCAAAGCAACCTTCGTGCTTTATCTAAGTTCGCATTATCAGGCCAAGAGTTCAAAGGAGAAAATCTATGATTACCCGTTCCCGATCCACCTCTTCCATCTGCAATTCTATATGTTCCTGCAGAGTGCCATGCTAATCTAATAAACAAACCACCGTAGTGTCCTAAATCTGCAGGCCACCACTCTTGGCTATCCGTCATTAATTTATGTAAATCTTTTTTTAAACCTTTGAAATTTAATTTTTTAACTTCTTTTTTATAACTAAACCCAGGGTTCATTGGGTTTGTTTTAGTATCGTGCTGATGTAAAATATCTAATTTAAGTGAATTGGGCCACCACAATGCAGTAGGAGATTTTCCTTCTGTTACCCATCCAGTTGTATGCATTACTGGACATTTTCCTGAACCGTTTTTTTTCATTTCTTTGCTCATTGTGTTCTCCTTTGATTTGTAATTTGTAATTTGTAAAAAAAATTAAATAATTTTTAATTCTTCAAGACCTTCGATAAAAGCAAACGTACCTTCATAACCAAAGTACACTGCCATTATAAAAAGTAGTACGCTCGAAACTCTAAAAAATGTTCCGACAGGAACAATCTTCGTAAGTTTACTTAAACCATAATAAGAAGCAATAAGCGCAACTAATCCTGCGAATGCTCCGATGATAACTGGTTGTGTGCTTTGGATTCCCGAAGTAATTAGGGCTGCATAAAATAAAACAATTTCAAAACCTTCTCTAAGAATTGCTAAAAAAACGGTAAACGATAAAATAAAAGAACTTCCTGTTGCAATTGCCTTGTCTACTTTTCCTTCCACATGATGTTTTGCGTTGTGACAAAAGAAAGAAACATAGCCTAACATTCCAGCTGCAATTAACATCACACTGCCTTCAAACAATTCTTGATGAGCGTGAGTAATTCCTGCAATAGTTTTAAATCCTAAAGCAATAAACATGGAAGCCACCACTCCTGCTGCCAACCCCCAAAACACAGCTGGTCTTTTGTGTTTTGCATTCATCTTATCGAGATACATAAAAATAAGCATCGCAATTAACATTGCTTCAAATCCTTCTCGAAGAAGAATGAAGAACGAACTAAAGATAATTGGCATTGATTCTGTCATGTAAGCTTGATTATTGCGAATTGTTCTCAAAGTCAACCTTATTGATAGTAGTTCGCAATATCAAAAAAAATATAGCAAATTCAACATTTATATAAACATTTTTTCATTTAATTGCTAAAATAAACGAAAATATGCAAAAAAGATCAAATAGCGTCGATCTATTTACTAAAAAAGTCATGGATTACATGACAGATGATTATATCTGCGTTCACCCACAAGAGACTATTGGCAAAGCCACACAGCAGCTACGTAACGAAAAAAAATCTACTTTAATTATTCAAAACGAACAAGGTGTTTGTGGCATGATCACAGAAAAGGATATCGCGGCCAAAGTAGTTTTTCAAATAAAGGAAGATACACCGGTTGAACAAATTATGTCTGCGCCCGTTAAGTATGTATTTGATGATGATTTAGTTTTTCATGCTGTTGGAAAAATGCGTAAATTTGGTTTTAGGCACTTACCTGTTATTAATTACAATTTTCAAATCATTGGCATCATACAGATAAATGATGCTCTTACTGCAGGGCTCGGTGACATCATGAGTCAAATTGATCAAATGACCTGTGATGAAAATGATGAACAAGGTTTGCAACTAATTAAAAAACAACAAATTCATATTGCACAGGAAATGCTGGAGAGAAATATTTCTCCTCACGATATTAGTTATCTCTTAAGTTTTTTAAACAATGTTATTCATCGAAGATCAATACGCATTGCAGAAAAAAAAATAAAAGAAAAAAATATTATTCAAGATATTCCAGCCTACTCTGTGATTGTTATGGGATCAGGTGGCAGAATGGAAAGTTTTTTACATCCTGATCAAGATAATGGAATTATTTATGAAGACACATCTAGTGAAGATCCTAAAAAAGTAGATCAATACTTTGAAGAGCTAGCAAAACATTTTACGAAAACCTTAGATGATTGCGATATTCCTTTTTGTAAAGGAAATTTAATGGCAAGCAATTCCTTATGGAGAAAAAGTTTACCTGATTGGAAAAAACAAATTGATACATGGATTAATAAGCATGCTCCCCAAGACATGCGTAATATTGATATGCTGTATGATTTTAGATCGGTACATGGAAAATTTGAATTGGCAGATGAATTAAGAACTCATTTAATTAAACAATTACAGCAAAATAAAATATTAAAATTTCTTTACCACAGCGAAGAAGGAAGCAATCCTGCCATTGGTTTTTTTGGTCAATTTATTCTAGAAAGAAATGATCCTGACAATATTGGTCTCTTAAACTTAAAACACACTGGAACTCTTCCTTTAGTAGAGTCGGTTCGATTATATTCCATTAAGCATTCTGTAGATAAAATTTCTACAACAGAAAGATTAGAACAATTAAAGTCCAAAGAAGTATTCACAGATCATGAAGCTGATTTTTTTAAAAATGCGCACCGATTTTTATCTAATATTTTATTAAAAAATCAAGTCGATCGAGCTAAACTTGGCTTACCTATTCAAAACTTTATTGATCCTAAGAAATTATTAGACCGGGAAGTAAGGGTATTGAAGATGTATCTTAAAAAAATTAAAGATTTAAAAGAAAAAGTGAGAGGTGATATTGGTGAAGAATATTTTTAAGTCCATTCGTTCTTATATTGATACGCACCGTTTATTTAGTAGCTTACCAATAGAAGACTGTTCCTTTGTTATTTTAGATACAGAAACAACAGGTTTGGAAGCGAGTAAGGGAGATAAAATCATCTCTTTAGCTACTTTAAAAATAAGAAATTCACAGATTAAAGAGGATGAATTTCTTGATGAATTCATTAATCCAGAAAGAGATGTTCCTTGGGAATCTGTTAAAATTCATCACATTATGGATGAGGATGTAAGAGGCAAGCCAACCCTGCTCCAATTACAAAGTAAAATAAATCTATTTTTAAAAAAAAGTATTTTAATTGGCCACAATATTGAATTTGATAAAAAATTTATTTATCAAGATGCACCAGATTCAGATTTATCACGTCGTATAAAAAAAATTACTAGCATTGATACTATTTATTTAACAGCAGCTCTTTATCCAGATTTAGAAAATTATGATCTTTCTTACTTATGTGAACATTTTCATATTAGAACAAATGATCAAATTAGACATTCTGCCCTAGGAGATTGCTGGATTACAGCGAGGCTATTTTTACATCTGTTAAATAAAGCTAAAGAAAAAAACATAACAACTGCTAGCGGTTTACTAAAGCTGTGTAATCAAGGTACTAAATTACATCACCTCATTCGCAACGCAAAAAAAATACACTAGCCTAACAATGAATTATAAAGTAATCGCAAGATTAATTCCTGCAGGGGCTAATGCTTTATAAAGCTGGGGAAAACATCCTACATGCGCGCCTTCAATTAATCCTTTGGGAGTTACATCTCCAGACCCGCATTGCTCAAAAGTGCCGTTAGCAAGTCCTCTTCGCACTGCACACTGATCGCACGCCATTAATACAATGCCTTTTTCTTTAGCAATCTTAGCTAACCGCTCCCCATACTGATCGCCTTTTCTTAATATGTTTACATTCTCGTCAAAGAAAAACATTCCAGCTACTTCAGCTACGTGTGTATTCTTTTCTAATTGTGGCAAAATCATAGAGGCCAACTGATAGGTGGACGCCATGTTAGTTTTGAATATATATGCAATTTTCATGGAGGCTAATTAGAATATATTCCTAATAAAAGATATAAATATAGAAAAATAGGTTAAAAATTCTCTACATATCTCATTATCTTGGTATTATTTTTCTAATAATAATTAAATAATGGTTTTAAATACTGAAAATTACTAAAAGAAACAGTTTTTTCTCTAAAACGCGCATTATACTTTAATTTTTTAAGCAGATAGTAAGAGACGAAATTAACTTAAAGACAGGAACTAATCATGAAGTGTTGCGAAGAAACAGAATTCAATCTTGGTAGAGATGAAATAGAACAATTAGAAAAGAGCAACCAAGATAGAAGAACTTTATTAAAAGGAATGGCTGCGGGAGCTATGCTAGCAACTTCAGGTCTTGGTGCAACTTCTTTATTTGCAGCCAACACAAAATTAAAATTAGCATTCTGCGGTCAACTACTTTGCGTAATTCCTTACGAAGTAACTAGAGGTCAAGGTCACTTTGCAAAACAAGGTTTGGATGTGGAGCTAGTGTACACTAGAGGTGGCGGTAATGCGCTGAAAGCTTTAATTGGTGGAGCCGTAGATTATGCCGGAACTTCTTTAGACGCAGTTTTACAAGCTAGCAAAAAAGGTGCAAAGATTACAAGATTTGCTTCTACGGGTAGACTTCCTTTGTTTGCTTTAGCCGTATCTCCTAAACAAAAAAATAAAATTAAGAGCATTAAAGATTTAGAAGGAAAAACAGTGGGTGTTTCTAAAATTGGAAATGCTGACCATGCATTGCTTCTATATTTACTAAGCGAAGCAAAAGCTGATTCTAAAAAAGTAAGCTTTGCTGCTCTAGGACCAAATTTATTTGACACCTTGCGTTTGGGTCAAGTCGATGCAGGTATGGTGCAAGAGCCGGCGTTAACTTTAATTAAAGATGCAGGTGGAGTAGAGCTAGTTAATTTCATGAACATCAAGCAAGCAAAACAATATTTGGGTGGAGCTTATGAATTCATGGGCGTATCTATTCGAGCAGAAGAGCGTGGACAACGTTTGCAAGAAATGAAAAAAATATCTCTTGCCCTGAAAGCTGGTTTAAACGATGTTCGTACGTTATCTCCTGAAAAAATATTTGCCTCGCTTCCTAAGAATTTAATTGCTGGAGCAAACATTCCCCAATTATATAAAATCTTAGATACGTATCGGGACTCTTTATATCCAGAAGAAGTAAAGATTGATATGCGAGCGGTAGAGCGTGTGCAAAAAGCTCACATCAAAGCAGATATTTTAAAACCAAATGAAGTAGATTTAAAATTGCTAATGGACACATCTATTAACGGATAAGATTTACATTAGAGATACTTCATGATCAGAGTCGAAAACATAGCTTTAGAATACGATAAGGGTAATCCTATTTTAGAAAATGTAAGCTTCAAGGTAGAGGCTGGTCAATTTGTATCTCTGATTGGTCAATCGGGATCAGGAAAAACAAGCATTTTAAGAGCGATTGCTGGCCTTCAACAACCTTCGAAGGGTAAAGTTACTGTTGAAGATCTTAGTTCTCGTGTAGGTTTTTTATTTCAAGACGATGCCTTGTTGCCATGGAGAACGGTTAGACAAAATGTTTCTTTAGGGCTTCGTATTCAAGGAGAAAAAACAGAAGTTGCTAATAAAAAAGCAGATGACTGGTTGGAAAAATTAAGTTTGTTTGAACTAGGAGATCGTTATCCAAGTCAATTGTCTGGCGGTCAAAGAAAGCGAGTAGCCATAGCTCAGGTCTTAGCTTTACATCCCAAAGTAATCTTAATGGATGAGCCGTTTGCTTCTTTAGATGCCATCGTCAGAACTAGAATTACTCAAGAACTAATCGAATGGGTGGAACAAGAGCATATTACTGTTTTATTAATTACTCACGATCTGGAAGAAGCCATTAGTTTGTCAGATGTGGTTCATGTGTTATCTCCTGGACCGAAAGCATACATCAAATCTTCTCACCCAGTAACTATTCCCAGACCTCGAGACATTCTAGAGACTAGAAATGACACAAGCTTTGCTCCTTTATTGAAAACATTGTGGAATGAGCTGGTAGGAGAAAGAAAAAAAGTAAATGTAGTTAACTTTGATAAAGAAAAGAAATTAAAAGCATGAACAGCGCTAAAGTAACATCCATCAGAAAATTTTTAGTATTTACCAGTTTGATTATTTTTTGGGAATTTGCATCACGTATTGGTTGGATCAATCCTTTCTACATGCCCTCCCCTTGGCAAGTAGTAAAAGTAATTATTGAGTTGTTTCAAGATGGAGAAATTTGGAAACATTTATCAGCAACTTTTTTTGCAGCAGTGGTAGGAATTATTGGAGGTTTAGCCATTGGAATTGTTTTGGGATTTGCTTCTGCGCTTACCCCTGTGATTGCAGAATTATTAGAACCGATCATGATTATGCTTAATGCTATTCCTAGAGTTATTCTAGCTCCGCTATTTGTTATTTGGTTTGGAATTGGTATTGAATCTAAAATTGCTCTTTCCTTAATCTTAGTGGTGGTGTTAGTGTTTTTTGCTGTCTACAACGGCATTAGAGATGTTGATCACCGATTAGTTGAACGTGTTCAAACTTTGGGTGGAGGAAAATGGATTTTATTAAGAGAAGTCTACATTCCCTCCGTAACCGCTTGGATTATTGGAAATCTTAAAGTTGCAGTTGGATTTGCATTTACTGGTGCTGTGGTTGGTGAATTTGTTGGTTCTTCTAAGGGACTTGGTTATTTACTCCAGTTTGCCCAGTCTACTTACAATGCCGCCCTTACTATTTCTTTAATTATTTTAATCATGGCATTTGTCATGGTGTTATTTTCTGGTGCAGAGCGCATTGAAAATCATCTCCTCCGTTGGAGACCGAAAAAAAGAACTAGTTAAATAGGATCATGAGCCGGCAGACTTACAGCCACTCTGATTTTTTAAATAACTTATATAAATAAACTATAGCGCCAATAATAATCGCAAGAGCTACTGGATATCCGTATTGCCACTCTAATTCTGGCATATGCTTAAAGTTCATTCCCCAAATACCCACCAACGTAGTGCACACCGCAAAGATCGCAGCCCATGCTGCCAGTTTTTTGGTAATTTCTGATTTATCAATATTAGAAAGAGCTAAGGTCACTTGGATTTCTGCAGAAAGAGTGTCTCTCATGGCATCAATTGAACTATTCAAACGAATTAAATTTTTGTGAACGTGTCTAAAATATTCTTGAAAATTAGTACATACTGTAGGTATACGTCCGCCAAATAGTTTTGCTAAAACATCAATCAGTGGTGCGGTAGCATGGTGTAGCTTGTTAACTTCTTTTTTCAAAGAATATAATCTTTTAATTAATGTTTTAGAATTTTTTTGTTCAAATATTTTATTTTCTAACAATTCAATTTCATCTTCAATCTGATCTACAATAGGCACATAGCGATTTACAATTTCATCCATGATTGAGTAGAAAATATATCCAGATCCTAATTTAAGAAGTTCAGGTTCTTTTTCACATCGCTCTCGCATTCCTAAAAACTGGCGTTCGCTTCTCTTTCTAAAGGTAAGCACATAATTAGATCCTACCAATAAAGACATCTCTCCTGTTTCTACTTTTCCTTGTGTAAAAGTTAACAAATGAGATGAAAGATAAATGGCATTGGTGTACTCAGCCATTCTTGGACGCTGATCAACTTCATTAGTTTCTTCCATGACTACCTCATGCAAATCAAATATATCTTGAATTTGGTTTAACTCTTCTTTGTTTGCGTCTCTAAATGCTGCCCAAATAATATATTCGGGTTTATTTAAAAATTGAGCAATATCACTTAATGGAAATTCGTTGTGCTTGATTCCGTTTTTATAGACCGTACAATTAATAAGCATAATACTTACTGTATAGCATTGAATAGAAAAATATTTGCAATGATCTTAAAAAAAAAGTGAATTGGTAGAAAAGTTAGGAATGGTGGGGATTTTTTAACTGCGGGGGTTTGCCCCCCGCCAATTAAATTAAGTATAAACTATTTTTGTTCTGTAGAACTTAATACGCCATCTTTATTTGCATCAAGGCCATCAAAAGTTTTTTCAGCTTCAGCAGCGTCTTTACCTTCTGATACAGCTTTTTCGATGTACTGCTCTTTAGATAAATCACCTTTTGAGTGAGCACCAGCGAAAGCAGAGTTAAGTGACAATGACATCATAATCACTAAGGCAGATATTATTTTAAACATTTTTTTTCTTTTGTTAATTGTTGGTGTTCAAACTTATTAAGATTTGAACGAATGGACATTAATTGCTGAATCTGGGCTGAATCATGGCTTATCGTCGTCTTAATCTGTTCTTATCTAAAAAATATTTCTAATATAATCAGGCACTTAAGTGATTGGCTTATCAAAAGAAGAAGCTAGGTATCTTAACCAAGAGCCTTTGTATTTACCAAGCCTAGACTGGGTTAGAGATGATTCTTAATCTCTAAGGAATGGCCTTCTTTTTTCCAGTTTTTGATGCCTCCAATTAAATGATGGACGTACTTGTATCCATAGGAACCGAATATTTTATTGCTTTGTTTAAAGATTCTAAAATTGATTATGCAATTATGTTGATTACTTTTTTTACCACCATCTTTATTGGTGTCTCTGAATCGATATCGATTGGATTAATATTAAGTTTTATTGCTAAAAAATGGTTTGAGCCTGCCAAATCCTAAAGCTGGGTATGCTCTTGTATAAACTGATCAGCCTTTGCAAAAATTCTTTGTTTTCGGTTCACATCCATTTTCTCTAATAACTTGGCCATCATAGCTAACCGGTAGTTCTTTAAAAAGAATGCTTTATGGGTATCAATAAATTTCCAGTACAATCCGTCCATAACTTCGCACCAGTCTCCTTTGGGGTGATCACTCATTTTTAAAATATAACTAGAGCCACAAATATAAGGTTTGGTTGCAAAAATTCCTCCGTCACTAAACAACCCCATTCCCATAACATTAGGAGCCATCACCCAGTCTGATGAATCGACGTACATCTCCATAAACCATTTGTATACTTCTAAAGGATGAATGCCGGATAAGTTCATAATATTACAAATCACCATCAAGCGTTCGATATGATGGGTGTAGCCATAAGTAAGACAATTCTTAATCGAGTGATCCAGTGGAACAATTCCAGTAGTTCCTTCATACCAGCTAGCTTTTAATTTTCTGGTGTGCTTAAAAAAGTTTCCTTGGAGTAATTTGTCTTCGTAATTTTGATAAATACCGCGCATAAATTCTCTCCAGCCAATCACCTGACGCACATAACCCTCAAGTGAATTAATTGGCACCCGGTTAGTTTTAGCAAAAGCTAAGGATTCCTTGATAATAATATCAGGTGTAATTAATCCCAAATTCAAAGCTGGGCTTAATATGCTGTGAAATACGGTATGCGATTTAGTAGTGATTGAATCTTCATAATCACCAAATAAGGTGAGTTTCTCTTTTAAGAAATCTAGAAATAAAAGAACAGCATCTTTTCTAGTTGTGGGATGATTAAAATGATCAAGGGTTCCAGGATGAGTTGCAAAATACTTTTCCACCAGTACTTTGAGAGTGGTTGTGTGTTTAGTTTCCTTAAAAGATCTAACTTTGGGAACGGTAATGCTAGTTGCTAATTTTTTTCGGTTATCTTGATCAAAAGACCATTTGCCTCCTACGGGTTTATTTTTATCAACTAACAAAACTTTTAATCTAATTCTTTGTTGCTTGTAAAAAGTTGCCATAAATGGCTTCTTATTGTTGCTAAGATAACTTGAAAATTCATCACGACTTGTAACAAACATCGGAGAAGTGGTTACTTGGTAATCCAAGTTATTGATTTTGCAAAATGTCACCACTCTTTGTTCAAAAAATTTATCCTCGATTTCAAAAGTATGGATTTTTTTAATCTTATATTGTTTAACAAATTCTAATAATTTTTTTTCGTAGCTTTGTTTGAACAAGGAATGTTCCAGATCATAATAGGTAAGCTTATACTTGTTAGAAATCAGATCATCCGCATAAGAGCGCATGGCTGATAAAAACATTACAATTTTTTGCTTATGATGCTTAACGTAACTGCACAACTTATAGTCTTCTGCCATAAAGAAATGATAATCCGAAAACTTCCGTAGGTGTTCTTTGGAGAATAATTGATTGCCGAGAATAATAAAGGCTTTGTCACTGCTCATAAGATTACCAATTAGACAAGAGTGATTAATTCTTCAGAGGACGTTGGGTGAACCGGCACTGTATTTCTCAAATCATCCAATGTGAAGTTTTTTGCAAAAGATATGGCAATGGACTGGATAATTTCAGCAGCCCCTTCTCCTATGTAAATAATACCAAAAATCTTCTCTGTTTTTTCTTGGTACAAGACTTTAATAAAAACAGGATTAATTTTTTTTGAAAAAGAATACTTCATAGGCCTAAATTCGGTTTGTAATACTTTGTATTTAATCTTTCTTTTCTGAAGATCGTTTTCTCCCAAGCCAATGTGCCCTACTTCTGGTTGGGTAAAAATAGCTGAAGCAATTTTGTCGTAATTTAAAGTTTGTTTTTTGCCAGTAGTTAAGTATTGAACCAAATATACAGCCTCTCTAATGGCAACTGGGGTAAGATTTTTTCTATTAGTAACATCACCTAAAGCAAAGATATGTTTATTAGATGTTTGCGACAAGGAATTAACCTTAATAGAATGATGCTCGGTTAATTTTACTCCTGCTTTATCTAAATCTAATCCTTGAACGCAAGGCGTTCTGCCTGTTGCAAAAATAACCAGTTCTGAAGAAACAACTCCTTTATTGGTGTGAATGCGGATAGATTTATTTTTTTTAGATAAGGCACTAACAGTGCGGTTATCATAAATCTTAATTTTTTTTCTTATTGCAGATTCTAGTATTCGTTTTCCAATATCTGCATCAAATTCATTAAGGATAGTTTTTTTTCTTATCAGTAAGCTGACTTGGTAGTTTAAATTCGCTAGTAAACAAGCAAACTCAAGAGCTATATACCCGCTTCCTACAATGCTAATTTTTTTTGGTATTTTTTTCATTTCAAAAAATTGATCTGAGGAAACAGCTAGCTCTTTACCAGGAATATTGGGCATAGCTGGGGTGGAGCCAGTGGTAATAATAATTTTTTTAGCGCTAAGAATTGTTCCTGATTTTTTTAAAACAATAGAATGAGATGATTGGAACGATGCCTCATCTTCAATAATGGTAACACCTACTTTGCTTAAATTGCGAATATAAATTTCATTTAATCTACTGATTTCTTTATTTTTACTGGAAACTAATTGTCCCCAATTGTGAGTTGGTTGACCTGGAATCTTCCAACCAAAGCTAACCGCATCATCCATGTGATCAGTAAAGTTAGAAGCATAGACATAAAGTTTTTTGGGAACACAGCCTCTAATCACACAAGTTCCACCCACTCTGCTTTTTTCGATGATGCAAACTTTATTTCCCTTGGAAGACATCAGTCTAGCAAACCTTACTCCTGCTGAACCTGCGCCAATGACAATATAATCAAACTTACTCTTTATAGCTGATTTTTTCATTTATATAGTTTTAGCACACATTGAATGCACAATCGACAATACTTATAGGTCGTTTTTATCTAGAGCAACTTGAATTAATTTGCTTCTTCTTATTCTCAAAATTAAAATAGAAATAGACATGACCAAAATTGCAGAAGATTCATAAATTAAAATAATCGCATCTAAATCTTTACTTTGTAAAATAATTAAACGAGCAATCGCAGTAATTGCAATAAACAATGGATAAGTAAGCTGGATCCTTTGCGAACCCCAATAACTAGCCACCATTCCCAGCACTTCTAAATAAATAAATAGCAATAATAAATCAGCAAGAGCAACCGATTGTTGTATAACCATTTTTTGCACTTCTAATCCAAAAGCAAAAATGGTTGCGAAGAAAATAATAACTGCTCCACTTAATTGAATATTTTTTAAAAATCTGTCCACTTAATTTCTCTACACTGATTCAAAATAATTAACGATACTATTAATTTATGCTTTGAAGGTTTTAAGTAGAATAGCAAGAAAGATAATACCACCGCCAATAAATACTCCTAGAGGTGGAATTTCATTAATAAACATCCATGCCCA
>CAWUVR010000074.1:0-18183 GCA_963925905.1 uncultured Pelagibacteraceae bacterium | reverse complement strand
AGTGCCTCTGTGAGAGGACCTGAACAAAAGTTTTTTTCTAAAGTCGTCTATGCTAGAGATCATTAAATGCTTTTATAAGTAATGAAAAAAATATCAAATGAATTTTAACGACCTGTTCTCTTCTATAAATAAAATCAAAGGCGTCGGTCCCGTTATTTCAAAAAAATTATCGGATAGAGGCATAGAAAATAAAATTGATTTGTTTTTAAACCTGCCTACAGGAGCAATTGATAGAAGCTTCTGCCCTAAACTTGATCATCTTGAAATAGGAAAAATATCCACGATATTTGTTAGACCTGTAAAATACTACCTTCCAAGATTTAGAAATCTTCCCAACAAAGTGGTATGCAAAGATGAGTTTGGAACAATTGATATTATTTTTTTCAATTCAAGAGAAATGTATATAAAGCAAATATTGCCTCTAGATGAAGAGGTCATGATTAGCGGTAAAGTTGTTTTTTATAAAAACAAATTCCAAATAACCAATCCTGATTATGTTCAGTCTATTGATAAAGAAAAGGACATAAAAAAAATCATGGCGAAATACCCTTCTATCGTGGGAATTTCATCTAAAACAATACAAAAAATCTACAAAGAGGAAATCGCTAAATTAAAAGAAATTGAAGAATGGCATAGAAAAGATTTTTTAAATGAAATGGGTTGGCCCACTTGGTACGAGGCTATTTACAGCTTGCACAACCCTAACAATATTCATGATGTTGATAAGCAATCCAAGTACTATAAGCGATTAGCATTCGATGAAATATTTAGCAATTTGTTAATTTTTTCAGAAATTAAAAAGAGAATAAAAAAATTAATAAAAAAACCAAAGATTATAGAAGAGGAAACTTTAGCTGAGATTAGAAAAAAAATACCTTTCTCACTAACCTCTTCTCAAAATAAAGTTTGCGCTGAAATTGTAAACGATATTACATCCGAAAAAAAAATGCTTAGAGTATTGCAGGGAGATGTTGGTAGCGGAAAAACTGTAGTCTCCATGATATCGGCATTTGCCGTTGTGAAAGCTGGGTATCAAGTCGCCTTTTTATGCCCGACAGAACTGTTGGCCAAACAGCACTGCCAATTATTCAAAAGAACACTTGGAGATACAAATTGTAAAATTGAATTACTATCTAGTAAAATAAAAAATTCAGAACAAAGCAATATTCGAACACTTTTGTCAGAAAATAAAATAGATATTATTATTGGCACACACTCTCTTTTTCAGGAAAAAACATTATTCAAAAATTTAGGATTAATTATCATTGATGAACAGCATAAATTCGGAGTTCAACAAAGAATTGATCTGTCGCTTAAGGGCAATGTCAATACAGATGTTTTGCTAATGACAGCAACTCCTATACCAAGAACCTTAATACTTACCACTTATGGAGATATGGATATTTCAACAATTGATGAAAAGCCTTTTAACAACACAAACATTAGCACTCTATCAAAATCAGGTGAAAAAATTGATGATGTCCTAACTTTTATAAACAAGCGATTAGGTGACAATGATCAGATTTATTGGGTAACACCCCTTATTGAAGAGAGTGAAAAATTAAAACTGACAGCAGCAGTTAAAAGATTTGAATACTTAAAGAAAAAATTAAATGTGGAAGTGGGATTGATACATGGGTCGATGAAAAGCGACGAGAAAGATAAGGTCATGGAAGACTTTATCAAGGGCATAACGAAAGTTATTGTTTCCACAACAGTTATAGAAGTCGGCATTGATAATCAAAATGCGAATACCATGATCATTGAAAACTGTGAGCGCTTTGGATTGTCCCAGCTTCATCAGTTGAGAGGTCGTGTTGGTAGAGGGACAAAGGACGCTTATTGCTTACTATTGTATTCGAAAAATATAGGAGAAAATGGAAAAAAAAGAATTCAGATATTAAAATCATCTTTGGATGGCTTTTTTATTTCTGAAGAAGACTTAAAGCTAAGGGGTTTCGGAGACATTATTGGCTATAAACAAAGTGGAGAAAAAGATTTTTTGATTGCAGATCCAGTCTATCATTCCGATCTATTTGAAGTTGCTAAAAATGAAATTGAAAATATACAAGAATTGAATATGAATATTGAGGATCACTACTCTTGCTTATTGAAAATTTTTAAAAAAGATAAAGTCTTAAATATTATTGATACAGGCTGACCAATTCTATTTGTAGCCAATTGCCAATTCAAATTCTTTCAAACGTTTGTGAATAGATCTTAGCTCAGTAATGGTAGTCCAGTTATGAGTGAACAGAGCAAAACTTCCATGCACCCTCTGAAATGCATTGGAAACCTGAATCACAAAGCCTAGAGTTATTGCTCCAGTAAACAAACCAGGTGCCATCACAAGATAAGGTACGATGACCATAAATTGGTCGTATATATTTACCCAAATATCAAAATATCCATAGTGCAAATAAAGTCTGTGGTAGTTAAATTTTATTCCAGAGAATAGTTGAAGAACGGTATCTGGTTTTGCATACGCGACCCTATCATCCTCACCATAAACCAATTCTTTTCTAAATTCCGCTTCTACTTTTTGATTATTGTATTCTAAGCCTGGCAATTTCCATCCAACAACCCAACTGATTAGCATGCTACCAAGACTAGTAGCGAAGGCTACCCAAACTAAAGATCCAGGAATGTCTTTGAAAAAACTTACAACAACTTTGTCTGAAAGAGTCCAGAGTATAGGTGTAAAAGCTATAAGCGTCATTAACGCTCTCACAACTTGAAGTCCTAAGCTTTCAACAATTTTTGCAAATCTCATTGTATCTTCTTGCATTCTTTGTGAAGCGCCTTCTACTTTAGTAGGTCCAGCTGTCCAGGCAGGAAGGTAATCAAATGTCATAGCCTCACGCCATCTAAATGCATATAGTCTCGTGAAATAAGCTGTAAATGTTGCCAACACCACATAAGGCAAAGCTAAATAGATAAACTCAAAAATTTTTTCCCAAAAAACATTTATAGAATAGTCCATAGGTTTTTGCAGAACATCATAAAATCCCTTGTACCACTGGTTAATTTTAACGGTGATTGTTACTTGGACAAGCAGTGATATAGCCAAAAGAAATGCACCACCCCATGACCAAAGTAGCCACTTTTTATTTAAAAAGAAACTTTTTAGCATTTAATTTTTTGTAAAATTATCAGAGTAGGATTTTAAAATAATCTTTCTTTTTTTCGCTTCCATAACATTAAAAGAAATATTATTTTTTTCAGCATATTTAATTGCATCTTCTTTTGTCTCAAAGGAAATTTTTACTTGTTTGTTCGTGTCCATTGACGAATCCCAACCCATAACAAAATCTTTTTCCAGATCTTCTTTGCTAAACTGAAGAAACCAAGAACTTTTTTTGGATTGACCTGACTGCATCGCAGTTTTTGATGGCGAATAAATCTTTGCTTTTTTCATATTTTTTTAATGGTCGGGGCAGTAAGATTCGAACTTACGACCCTCTGGTCCCAAACCAGATGCGCTACCAGGCTGCGCTATGCCCCGATCTTTATGATGGTATACAAGATTTTAGAAAATTTAAAAGAAATTCAATTTATCTTTTAAACAAATAATGTTACAAGACGCCACTATGATTAATCAAGCAAACTCATTTATCAAATGGTTTATTAAGCACGAAACTTCAGCGGGAATTGTCTTGCTTGTAATGACAATTTTGGCATTAATAGTTAGCAATTCAGCTATCTCAGTTGAATATTTTTCTATCTTAGAAAAATACATTACCCTTCAGCTCGGCAGTTTTTATATGAAACTGTCAGTTTTTCACTGGATTAATGACGCTTTAATGGCGGTTTTTTTCTTAGTGGTTGGATTGGAAATCAAGAGAGAGTTTTTAGAAGGAGAGCTTTCACGGCCGAAACAAGCGCTGCTACCTATCATAGCTGCTGTTGGTGGAATGCTAGTTCCGGCTTTAATTTACGTTTTAATAAATTTTGACACTCCAGAAACTTTAAAGGGTTGGGCAATACCGTCTGCAACTGACATTGCTTTTTCCATTGGTGTTTTGTCTTTGTTGGGAAAACGGGTCCCCCTTTCTTTAAAAGTTTTTTTAGTTGCACTAGCAATTATTGATGACCTGGGTGCAATAATTATAATAGCTATTTTTTACTCCTCGGATTTGAATCTTTCTTATCTTTTTTTAATGTTTGCATCTTTTGCTATTTTATTAGTTTTTAATAAAAATGGCGTCAAAACATCACTACCTTATATTATTGTAGGACTTTTTATGTGGTATTTTACTCACGAGTCCGGAATTCACGCAACAATATCTGGAGTCCTTCTAGCGATTACAGTGCCTCATAAAAAAGGAGGGTCTCACAGAACTTCCTTGCTAAAAAAAATCGAACATTCTGTAGCTCCTTATGTTTCATTTATTATTATGCCTATTTTTGCATTTGCAAATGCAGGTGTGAATTTGGAAGGCATTACATTTGTGCAAATTTTAGACAAAGTTACAATGGGCGTGTTACTTGGCTTGTTTGTTGGAAAGCAGCTTGGAGTGTTTGCTTTTTCTATAGCAGCAATTAAATTGGGTTGGGCTGACAAACCCAAAAACTGTTCGTGGGTAAGTTTTTATGCAGTTGGTATTTTAACAGGAATAGGTTTTACGATGAGTTTATTTGTTGGCAATCTTGCCTTTCCAAACTCTCCCTTTATGGATGAAGTCAAAATTGGGGTTCTGCTAGGATCTTTGCTCTCTACACTTATGGGGTATGGGTTGTTGGTGGCATCTACTAAAAAAAATGCCAAAAATTAAAAATTTAATAATAATTTTAATAATTATGTTTTCTTTTTTTGCTTCAAAAGTTTCATCAAAATATGACGAAACTGTTTACGACTTTTCCTTTAAGGACATAAACAATAAGGACTATGATTTAAATCAACACAAGGGAAAAACTCTTTTAATTGTGAACGTTGCTAGCCAATGCGGTTTCACTAACCAGTACGAAGATCTTCAAAGCCTGTATACAGAATACAAAGATAAGGGACTGGTTGTTATAGGTCTTCCTTCAAATGATTTTGGTGGTCAAGAGCCAGGTACCAACCAAGAAATAAAAAACTTTTGTGAGAGTAAATTTGGAATAACTTTTCCTTTAATGGACAAGATTAAAGTTTTAGGAGATCAGCAACACCCCTTCTATAAGTGGGTCGAGCATAATTATGGGAAATCTGGAATTCCCAAGTGGAATTTTTACAAAGTTCTTATAAATAAAGATGGAAAAATTGAAGACGTTTATAGCTCCATCACAAATCCTCAAAGCTCAAAAATAGTTAAAAAATTAAAAACTATACTATAGCAAGCTATAATTATCTTGGCGGTCCCTAGGGGAATCGAACCCCTCTTTTATGGATGAAAACCACATGTCCTAACCGATAGACGAAGGGACCAGTCAGGGGGTTTTTATTGACAATTTTATAATTAATCAATCAAAAAGTAGATTAATTTTGAGATATGGCAAGATCATCAAGAAGAAATTGGACCTCTCTTCTTCCATTCCATTCATTTAAAGACAGTCTTCCTGCAATGGCATATTTTTTATTTTTAGAATTTATCAAGTAGCTACCAAGCGGAGTATTAACGCTATTAAAGCATATAACATTAATAGTAGTGTTACTGGACGTTCTACAGATGGCTTTAATATGAATGTCTTTTAATATTAGAGACTTAATTATAGAAACATTCTCAATTATAAATCTAGGCTCCCTATTTGCAGATCCAAAAGGAGCCAGCTTGTTTATCTCATTAAAAAAATCCTCATTTACAGCACTAGCTGCTAAGACTGTGTCGATATACAAATCTTGCTCCTTGGCTGATTCGCACCCACTTTTGTTAAAAAGCTCGATCATAAGAAGTTCGAATTCTTCTATCTTGTTTCTATCTATAGAAAAACCAGCAGCCATTTTATGACCGCCACCTTTAGATATAATGTTTAATTGTTTGCATCTTACTATTGCCCTACCAATATCAAAACCAGAGACAGATCTAGCCGACCCCTTCCCCGCCTGACCTTCCAAATTAATTATATATGCCGGTTTATTAAATTGGTCTTTTATTCTGCTAGCAATAATTCCTATGACTCCCTCATGCCAACTATTTGAGCTTAAAACAATCACTGGATTATTATCTTTTTGCTTTGCTAAAATCATAGCCTCTTCAAGCATAATATTTTCAATGCTTTTTCTTTTTTCATTTAGAATATTCATCTCTTTAGAAATAGAGAAAGCCTTTTCTGGATCTTCTGTTAAAAGAAGATTCGTCCCATACTCAGATTTACCAATTCTTCCTCCGGCATTGATTTTTGGTCCCAGAATGTAACCGATATGATAAGTTGAAATTTTAGCATTAATATTTGCCATATCAGCAAGCGTCTTAATCCCTATATTATTTCTTTTTGCTATTACTTTTAAGCCTTGAAATACAAAGGCCCTGTTAAGACCAAGCAAAGGAACAACGTCGCAGACTGTTCCAAGTGTAACTAAATCTAAATAATTTAGAAGATCAGGTTCTTGAATGTTATTATTTTTGAAATAATCTTTGTTTCTAAGTTTATTAATCGCAGCAGATAAAAACAAAAAAGATACTCCAGCAGCACACAAATAAGTAAGATCTGAAATTTCATCAAATCTATTCGGATTTACTATGGCACATGCAGTGGGTAAAATTTCTGTTGATTGATGATGATCTATCACAACAACATCCACTTTTTTGCTGTTAGCGTACTCTATTGCTTCAAAAGAGGTAGTTCCACAATCAACGGTAATAATTAGTTTTGCACCTTTATTGATAATCTCTTCAAAGCTCTTAGGACTTGGACCGTAACCATCTTTAATACGGTCTGGTATAAAGATAAAAAAATCACATTTTAAATATCTTAAAAACTTTCCTAATATCGCGCTTGATGAAGCTCCATCAACATCGTAGTCACCAAAAATACAAATTTTGCTTTTGCTGTTAACATGCTTAATTACGTGTTCCACAGCTAAATCCATCCCCTTTAAAGAAAAAGGATTTGGCATGGAGTTTTTTATTTTAGGATTTAAAAAATTCTCGCATTCATCTGGCTGAATATTTCTAATAGATAACAATCTCGCTAATAGTTCGCTAATACCCAGTTCTTGATTGATTTTTTTAACTTTGTTTTCGTCGAATTTACTTAAAATCCAATTCCGATCAGAAACTGAACGACTGATCATATTTCTAGCGTTTGTGTGTATATTTTTGTAACTTTTCCTTCGGAATGTGAGATTAGCAAATCAGATAGAAAATTTAAACCATCGACTCTTATTCCCTTTAGCATTTCACCATCTGTAACTCCAGCTGCACAAAAAATGACGTCGCCTTTGATGATATCATTTAAATAATATTTTTTTTTCATGTCAGTAATACCGAGTTTAGTAGCTCTTAATTTTTCATCGTTGTCTGAAATAACTAGTCTACCTTGAAATTGACCACCGAAACACTTGATCGCTGCTGCCGCCAATACACCTTCTGGAGCACCACCAATACCCACATACATGTCTACTTTAAAATTATCCATGCAGGTGTAAATAGCTCCCAGAACATCCCCATCAGAAATAAATTTTATTTTAGCAGACAGTTTTTTTAGGGATTGAATTATTTTTTTATGCCTATCTCTTTCCAATAAGCAAACTGTTAGGTCGGACACTTTAACTGATTTGAACTCTGCAATATTTTTTAAGTTATCTTCAATAGAGCTGTCTAAATCTATAATATTTTCTGGGTATCCAGGTCCTATAGCAATTTTTTCCATATATGTATCTGGAGCTTGCAACAAATTTCCCTTTTCAGATACGGCAATCACCGAAATAGCATCCGGCAAGTTTTTGGCTGTTAATGTGGTGCCATCTAAAGGATCCACAGCAATATCAAGAGGTTCCCCCTTTCCTGTACCAAGGATCTCCCCAATATAAAGCATTGGCGCCGCATCCATCTCACCTTCACCTATAACTATTTTTCCATTCATATCTATTTTGTTTAGATAGTTTCTCATAGAATCTACAGCGGCTTGGTCAGCAGCAATTTTATCATTTTTTCCTTTTAGCAACGAAGAGGAGTAAGCAGCTCTAGCTGCTACTATAGAAAACTGCTCTAAAAGTTTAGGGTCTAACACTACAGTTTGCTTTCATCTCGAACTCTAATCATTGTTATTTTTTTAAATATTTTTTTATTTTTAGATAGAGTTTTGATTGCTTTTTGAACAAGCTCTTCTTTTGCTAGATGGGTAACTATCATAACATTCGAAAGTTTTTTTATATCTGGATCTTGAATTAAATTTTGGATAGAAATTTTATTTTTTGCCAAAACAGAAGTTACTACAGAAAGGACTCCAGGCTTATCGTTAACTAAAAAACGTAAATAATATTTGCTCACATGATCTTTGAAATTAAAAAGTTTATATGTTTTTTTTGCTGCAGGAGACAAGCCAAATGAAAAATCATCATTGCCAACCATAATAGAAGCGATGTCAGAAATGATGGATGAGGAAGTTGGTCCCTTACCAGCTCCAGCGCCTTCATAAATAGTTCTTCCTATAGGATCACCATCGACAACAACCGCATTTGTAACGCCATCAATATTGGCTATATCAAGACTAGATGGAATTAATGCTGGATGAACCCTTTGTTTAATTTTGTTGTTAATAATTTCAGATATTGCCAATAATTTAATCCTATAACCCAGTTTTTTAGCAAACTGTATGTCCAAAAGTTCTATATTTGAAATTCCCTCTACCAAAAATCCCTTGTTGATTATTTTACTACCGAAACAGATCGAGCTTAATATTGAAATTTTAGAAGCCACATCGTGGCCGCTAATGTCTGCATACGGGTTGCTTTCCGCATAACCTTTAAGCTGAGCCAGTTTAAGTGCGTCTTCAAAACTAGAGCCGCTTTTCTCCATTTCTGACAATATAAAATTAGTTGTCCCATTCAAAATTCCATAAACATGCTTAATTTTGTTAGCGATCAAGCCTTGTTTTATGGATCTTATTATTGGAATTCCTCCAGCTACTGAGGCTTCAAACAAAAGATTAACAGATTTTTTTTCAGCTAATACAGATAATTGGTCCCCATGCTTTGCGATTAAGGCTTTATTGGCTGTTATACAATGTTTGCCATTAGCTATTGAATCAAAAACCAATTTTTTAGCCATGCCTTCACTTCCGCCAATAAGCTCAACTACAATATCAATCTCCTTAATGTTGGGCAGGTCCAGAGGATTTTTTACCCATAATTTTTTTGGGATAGAGATTCCTCTTTTCTTTTTGAGATTTTTGGCACTTACGTGCGATATGTTTATTTTAAATCCTGTCTTATCGAGAATATTTCTTTTATTTTTTAATAGGTTTTTGTAAACCTCAAGTCCAATGTTTCCTAAACCAACGATAGCTATATTAAAAGTTTTCATTTAATTTAAAGAAAGATTTTCAGCAAATCCATATCTAATATTGAAATTCTGCACAGCTTGTCCTGCTGCTCCCTTAACGAGATTATCTATGCTGCTTGCTATAATGATTTGATTTTTAAATCTATTGTCATAAACCGCTATATTACAGTAATTGGTATTAACAACATTATTGGTATTAATCATGGTTTTTGAGTCTAGAATTTTTACAAACTTCTCATTTTTATAAAAATTAACTAAGCATTTATACACCATATTTGAAGTAATGTTTTTAGATAAGTCCAAATATATCGTTGATAAAATTCCTCTAAAAGTTGGGATTAAATGAGGAGTGAAAGTTATATTGATTTTTTTCTTAGCATGTTTTGATAATTCCTGATCAATCTCCGGCATGTGCCTGTGTTGTCCGACTCCATAAATAGCTAAATTCTCATTAATATTGGGGTACAGATTTTTGTCCTCGGTTTTTTTTCCTGCTCCAGAATAACCAGACTTGCAATCAGCTTTTATTGTCTTGTGATTAATTAATTTTTTTTTTAGCAAAGGTATCAGCGGTAATAAAATCGATGTTGGATAGCATCCTGGACAAGAAATAATATTAGTTTTTTTAATTAAGGATCTGTTAATTTCGCTTAATCCATAAACAGCGTTTTTCTGCTTATCAATAGCAAGGTGTGGAACTTTATACCATTTTTCATATACCGATTTACTGCTTATTCTAAAATCAGCAGACAGATCTATCAAAACCGAATCTTTTCTCAATCTCTTCGCAACCATATGCGCCTCACCATGCGGCAAAGCTGTAAAAATTACATCTATTTTGGAAAGATTAGACGCTTTCATCGAAGATATAGCGGGTAGCTTTTTTGTATTTTTTATTGATTTGTCAAAATAAGAAATTGCTTTACCCAAATTTGATTGGGCAAACAGCTCAACTATTTCCACATGTGGGTGTTTCAATAAAATTTTAACAAGCTCCAAACCTGTAAAACCAGTAGCTCCAGCTATTGCAACTTTAATTTTTTTCATGCTATATTTAAATTAGTACTTTCATTTCCTTGAAAATAAAAGGGAAAATAAAAAAATGGTAATTGTTGATTATCTTTTAGAGAACTGAAAGCGAGCTCTTGCTTTCTTTTGACCGTATTTTTTTCTTTCCACTGATCTGGAATCTCTGGTCAACAACTTATCTTTTTTGACAGTTTTTCTAATAGCAGGGTCAGAAGCTACTAGGGCTTTTGAAATACCATGAGTAATCGCTCCTGCTTGGCCTGACATACCGCCACCTTTAACTGTGCAACGAATATCAACAGCATTTTTTTTCTCAGTAATATTTAGTGGTTTTTCTATGAGCAACTGATGAACAGGTCTTTTAAAATATTCTGTATAAAGTTTTCCGTTAACAGATATTTTTCCTGATCCAGCTAAAACCCAAACTCTAGCAACTGCATCTTTTCTTTTTCCTGTTGCGTAGTGAGCTTCTTTTGTGATTTTTATATCTAATGACATTAATTAACTACTGTATTTTTTTTGTTTATAGCTGCAAAATTAAATTCTGTTAATTTTTGAGCTATATGAGGATGATTTTCATCTTTGTAAATTTTTAATTTAGTTAACTGTTTCTTAGCCAAAGGACCATCTGGCAACATTCTTTTAACTGCAAGTTTAAGAATTTCCTCAGGTTTTTTTGCCATTAGAAGTTTTGGCGATGTTTCTTTAATTCCCCCAGGATGACCTGTGTGTCTATAGTATCTTTTGTCATCAAACTTTTTTCCCGTAAATTTAATTTTAGAAACATTAGTGACAACAACAAAGTCCCCGTCATCCATGTGCGGAGTGAAAGTGACCTTATTTTTACCTCTTAGAATTTTTGATATTTGTGCGGCCAATCTGCCTACTACAGCATTAGTAGCATCTATATGAACCCAGTTATTTTTAATTTCGCTTTTTTTAATAAAATCAGTCATGAAAGATCGTGTAATTACTGTTTGACTGTAGAAATGTCAACATCTGAAATTATAATTTAAGCCTATAAATAGAGGAAACAATGGACATAACTAAGAATATGGATGTTAACTGGTGCAGTGCAGCCAGATAGATGTTTAATCCGCTAATAAGAGTGGTTATGCCAAGAAAAATTTGAATAATTAAAAAAAACAATATCCAAGTAAGACCTGTCAGATGAGTCTCTCTTTTTTTTAATTTGTAAGCATAAAAAATAACAAAAACTACAAATATCAAATATGCATTTAGCCTGTGTAATAACTGTACATGAGCTCTGTCGGTAAATATTTCTTTAGAAAAAAAAGATTTTAATGTTACTTCATCAGGTAAAAAGTTCAAGTTCATGTGGGGCCAGGTTTGGTAGATGCGACCAGCATCTAATCCTGAGGTAAAAGCTCCAAAAATGATTTGGATATAAATCAGCAATAAAAAAATTAATAGAAGTTGAGAGTTTGTAAATAATTTTATACCTAGTTGTTGATTGCGAGAATTCAGGAATGCCCAAAAAATAAGGAGCAGAATTATTACAGCAACTCCCAAATGAGCAGCAAGCCTAAAATGGCTAACATCGACATTGACGGAAAGTCCGCTTTTAACCATAAACCATCCTAAAAAACCTTGAAAAATAAATAGCAAAAGAATTGATAGATAATAATAAAAATTATTTTTATAGATAATTTTCCTTAAAACAAAAAAAATAAACGGCAACAAATAAACCAATCCAAGAAATCGAGCCAATAACCTGTGGATATACTCCCACCAAAAGATGTATTTAAACTCATGGATGGTCATGCCCACATTTAACTCATTGTACTGAGGTATTGTTTTGTAGAGAGAAAAATAACTGTCCCAACTCTGCTCATTTAGCGGAGGCAGGATGCCTGAAAAAAGTTCCCAATTAGTTATAGAGAGTCCGGAATTAGTTAGTCTTGTAAATCCACCTATGCTAATTAGCAATATTAACAATAAAATAACGATCAGGTGCCACAATCTAAAAAATTTATTTAGTTGAATGTTATCCATGATCTTTTATATAATTTTATTAACATGAATAAAAAAGATAAATTGTCTCTAATAGCCAAATCAAAAAATATTAAAAAAGTAAGGAATAATATTGACGCTATTGACCTTAAAATTTTAAAGCTTTTAAGCTTAAGAAGAAAACAGGTGATAAAAATCACAAAATTCAAAAAGAGAAGTGAGATTGTAGATAAAAAAAGAATTAATTTAATGCTAAAAAATCTAGTTCAAAAAGGAAAAAAATTAAAAGTAGAATCTTTTATTGTCGTGAATTTATGGAAAGCGATGATTAATTCTTTTATTAAATTGGAGAGAAGAAAAATTTAACTATTTGCTGTGCGGCGGTAGCTTTTTTTCAACAAACCACTCGTGTTTTCTTGTGGCAGGATTATATTTTTTCATTTTCAATTTATCTTTAGCCTTGTCCCCTGCTGTTGGTTTTTTAACATAATAGTTGAAAGGACTATTTGGTTTACTCTCAGGAACCAGTCTAACTTTAATCGTTGATTTTTTTGCCATTACAATATCTTTTTAATATCTTTTATTATTTGTTTTAGTTTTACTAACTTTGATGTGGAACTTATATTGTTGATTTTTTTATAGTCAACAGAATATTCTTTTTCTATTAGTTTATTAGCTCCATTAATTGTCATCCCCTTATCTTTTAAGAGAAATTTAATCCTTTTTAAAATTTCAACATCATTTTCGGAGTAATAACGGTGTTTTTTTAGAACTAAGCTAGGTTTTAAAATTTTAAACTTTTTTTCCCAAAATCTAATAACGTGGGTTTTTGGCTTATTGGTATTTCTATCTATTAACAGCAGTTCTTTGGCCACCTCACTTATAGTTTTGAATGCAGATGGTTTCTTGCCAATCATTAAGAAAATTTATTAATTTTCTTTAGTAAAAATTTCGATGGTTTGAAAGTTACAACATTTCTAGAAGAGATAACTTTTTCTTCTTTGGTTTTGGGATTCCTGCCAATTCTACTTTTTTTTTCTTTGTTTGAAAATGTCCCAAACAATGAAATCTTAACTTTCTTTTCTTTTTTAATCCCAGTAATTATGATGTTAAAGATATCATCAACGAAATTTGAGCAATAATTTTTTGACAAACCGAGCTCTGAATGAACAAGGTCATAAATACTTTGTCTTGTTATGTTTTTGGTTTTGTTCATCTATTTATAAACTTTAATACTTGATTTTGAACATTAGTCTGAACATCTTTTTTTGACAAGTTGTTAGAAATCACAATAACTCTTTTTTTGTTTAGTTTCGCTATTTTGAGAAAAGCTTTTCTAATTTTATTCATTTTGCCCACCGATTCCTTGTCAAATCTATCTAATTTTTTATTCCTTTTTAAAATTCTGCTTTTGCTAACAACGGGATCTATATCAAGAAGGATTGTGAGGTCAGGTTTGTTTTTTGGATCTATGAGCTTCTGCATGTAATTAATTACATCTAATTTTATATCCCCATTATAATGCTGATAAGCAACTGTTGAATCAATATATCGGTCGCACAAAACTATGTAATTTTTATTTAATTTTTCTCTAATTAAATCATAATGCTCAGCTCTAGCTGCAAACAATAAGAGGAGCTCTGTTAAAGAGTTTGATTTTTCATCAAGATCATTAATGACCAATTTCCTAATTTTCTCAGATATTTTAGTACCACCCGGCTCGCGGGTTAAAAAAACTCTTTTTGTAATTTTTTTTTTTAAAAATGAAGATAATAAAGCAATCTGAGTAGATTTTCCTGAACCCTCAATTCCCTCAAAGGTGATAAAAAAACCCCTGTCTATCCCCATACTAGAAAATTAATTGTGTTAATGAATTTTCTTATGAAATTTATTTTTGTATAATTTTCAGATGCGTAAAGAGTATATTCTTTAGAAAAGCCATTTTTATCTTGAACTTTAAGAAGACCAAGTTCGTCATTTATTTTAAATTGTTTTTTAATTGGCTGATCTATGTTTATGGTTAAATTCAGATCTCTTGATTTTCTTTTAGAATAAGCGAAAAATACATCATCTTTCAGATGTAGCTTGGTTTGGTTAAGTTTTCCATTCCAAAATTCCGCAACTAACAAAGGATTGTCTTTTTTAATTTTTACAAGATCAGTAGTGATAACTGCGTAATTTAGTAACTTCAAAGATTCCCTGGTTCTTTCTGCATTGGAAGCTGTACCACCCACAACACTAACCAGCCTTCTCTCTCCATTCTTCATTGAAGCAGCCAGAGAAAATCCAGAGTCGCTCAAGTGACCCGTTTTAATGCCGTCAACGTTGCTATTTCTGTATAGGAGGGAATTTCTATTGGATTGAGTAATTGGCTTACCTCCTGTTCTATCCCATGTAAAACTTTTTTCACTGTAAATCTTGTAAAATTCTGGATAATTTTTTATCAAATGCACAGACATCATTCCCACATCTGCAATTGTTGAATAATTATCTCCAGAAAAAATTCCTGAGGCGTTAGAAAAATTTGTATTTTTCATACCGATATCTTTTGCTTTTTCATTCATCATAATAGCAAAGGATTCTTCAGACCCGGCTATACCTTCAGCTAGTGCGAGGCACGCATCATTTCCTGAAGCTATAATTATTCCTTTTAAAAGATTTTCGACAGTGATTTTATCATTTGGCATAATAAACATGGAAGAGTAGCCCTGCTTAGACATTCTCCAAGCCTTAGTTGAAATGGTTATTTTCTCATCAAGCTTCAGCTGACCTTTTTTGATCAAATCAAAAGCGACAATTGATGTCATGATTTTCGTTAAAGATGCAGGTGATATTTTGTGGTCTTCGTTTTTTTTAAAAAGTATCTCACCTGAACTAAAATCAATTAAGATTGCCTGTTTTGCAGTAGTCTCGATAGAGTAGGATCCGCTTGATAAAGCGACTAAAGCAACAACAATAAAAATACTTATTTTTTTCATTTAATTAAAATTTTATATCCTTCGTAATTTTTATTTTTAAGCTTAAAAAACAATTGATCATAGATACTTATACTAGAAATAGGCCCAATTGTGACACGATAATTTTTCTTACCTCCCTCTATAGCAATATTTTCAAAACTAAGAAAACTCTTTAAATTCTTCTGCAATTCCTTAGCGTAATCAATGTAATAAAAAGAACCAAATTCTAGGTAAATTTTCTTATTAGTGGCAACGTTTTCTTTCAATCTGGGTTTACTCAAGAAAACCACCTCGACATTGCTTACTCTTGAGGTGTTAAGTACTTTTTTTTCTTCCTGAAATATTTCTGCTTTATTGGCTACAAAAGTAGGATTTGACTTGGAGTTACGAATCTCTTCTACTTTAACATAGGGAAGATTTTTGTTAACTTCCAACTTTCTTATCACAGAATCTGATACGTATATCAGTCTTGACCCACTAATTGATTTTTTTTCAATATTCTTTAATGTTAAATTTTTTTTGTTTAAAAGATTGGTAATTTTTATAGAGTTTCCAGGGTAAGTATTTGCAACAATGGCATCTAATTTTGTATCAAAAACCTTAATATCGCTCAACTTTCCAAGAAAACCGACGTCTTCATAAAGCTTGGATTCTTGATTTACGTTTGCACAAGAATGCAAACCAAGAAATAAAAAGAAAATTAATAATTTTTTTTTAATCATAAATTAAGTTATCCGAAAAAACACCGATAGAAACAGCAAATCTTAAGGATCTATTCCAGTGAAGCAATTTTTCATAATTGGTACTTATAAGATAAATTGGCCCATCAAGCCCGTCTGGTCTCACCAGTTTAAAATTATCAGATGCCACAAGACTGTTCTTGGCCACAACCCCTAGCTCCACCCATTTTTTGTAGGTCATTCCTTTTTGCAAATCTCTTGCATCGGTAGTGATAAACTTTTTATTAATTTTCTTACTGGCGGTAGCCTCTGATCCCCAGGTAATGTTTTGATTCCATCCAATGGTTTTTAGGTAATTTGCTGCTGATGCGAATGAATCTTCTAGTGAATTAACAAGGTCAATTTTTCCATCTTTATCATAATCAACTGCGTAATTGGCTATTGAGGAGGGCATAAATTGAAAATTACCATGAGCACCAGCCCAGGACCCATACATTGTGTCTATGTCAACTTTTTTAGCATCTATAAGCTTGAGAAGGGTGATGAGCTCTTTAGAAAAGTAAGCAGATCTTCTTTTGTCGTAAGACATGGTTGCTAACGCAGATAAAATATCAACTTTACCCCTATGCACACCAAAGTTTGTTTCTATACCCCAAAGTGCAAGCAAAAACTCCTTGGGTACACCAAAATCTTTCTCAACTTTTAAAAGCAAATCTTTTTTCTGCACTAGCAGTTTTTTGGCAGTATATATTCTGGAGCGAGTTACTCTTTTTCCTAAATAAGTTTCGGTTTTCTCAATAAATTCAGGTTGTCTCTTGTCGTAAATTAACAGCTTTTCTATAAAGACTATTCTAGAAAAAGCCTTATCCACTGTTGTTTTACTTATTCCTTGGCTAATAGCTTTTTTCTTAAATTCTTTAACCCACTTATTAAAATCCTGATTTTCAGCAATTGCAGTGCTAGAAAATATAAATATCAAAAAAATTAAAAATGCTTTCAAATAATTTTTCATTATATTTTTGATAACATAATTTAAAATTAAGTCATATAAGCATTAAACCCTCAAAATGAAGAAATTTAACGATTATAATTTATTAATATTGATGAAATGCTAGATAATGCTTATAAACCATCCTTCTGGAGAGGTGGCTGAGCGGTTGAAAGCACTGGTCTTGAAAACCAGCAGTGGGGCAACTC
Organism: uncultured Pelagibacteraceae bacterium; assembly: GCA_963925905.1. Taxonomy (GTDB): domain Bacteria; phylum Pseudomonadota; class Alphaproteobacteria; order Pelagibacterales; family Pelagibacteraceae; genus IMCC9063. Next base: position 921 of record CAWUVR010000074.1, on the reverse strand, counting down.
ACTCGTGGGTTCAAATCCCACCCTCTCCGCCATTAATTATTTTCAATTTTTTTATAAGCGTAAGAGATTGCGGCGAAAATTACTAAATAATTTAAATAAGAAATGTAAAAAGAAACCAGATCAAAAATTGGTTTGATAAAAATATATGCTTGAGAATTCCCGCTCAATAGAGATAGTTGAAAAGATAATATTATCACCGAAGGGATAAAAAAAATTATTGTAATAATAACAAAAAGAACAAAAAGCCTTGTGCCTATTGAATTAAATTCTGAAAATGAATATTTAAATTTACGATCCAGAGCAATTTTAGGCAGTATAAATACAAGCCTCAAAGATAAGATGCAAGTGAACATCCATAAGGCAAATAAATAAGATATATCAAATCCGAATAAATTGACTTTGCCAAAAATTTTAAACATGTAGTGAAGTAAAAGAGGTGAAATAGCCACAAGAGTTATTGTGAGAATGTTTAATAAGTATATTAGATTTTTAAAAGTTAGAAAATCAGATAAAAAACTTTGTTTTTGATTAATTAATATTTCCTTGTGTATGCTTATGCCAATAGAGCTCATAAGCAACATTGAAAAAATTATAAATAAAAAAATTGTAAAATTTGTAGCTAAGGAATTAGTTATTAAAAAATTCAACCCATTAAAAGCAATGGTAATTAATAAGACAACCAAAAAACCCTCTTTAACTCTCCGAACTATATTGGAAAAAATAAAATCAAATGATGATTTCAGGATTTCGCTTATTAAAAGATTTTTTTTTATCATAAATTAATGGCGGTCAGGGAGGGATTCGAACCCTCGCTACAATTTTACTCGTAGGGTCATTTAGCAAACGACTCGTTTCAGCCTCTCACGCACCCGACCAATTAAATTAAGCGTTGATATACAATATATATTTGATTGTTGCAAA
>CAWUVR010000073.1:0-5044 GCA_963925905.1 uncultured Pelagibacteraceae bacterium | reverse complement strand
GGGTCTAATAGTTTTGCAAATCTTTTTATCTCTAAAAACTAAACCTGTTTTTTGAGCCCTACCACCAGCATGAAAATTGGCTTTAATACTGTTGTGTGCAGGAATTCTTGCTACTGATCCTGCATACTCTCCATCAATCAAGATGATCCTTCTATCTCCTTGCGATATTGCTTTAATAAATTTTTGAACTACTATTGGCAATTTATATTTAACTAATAAACGATTAATTAATTTTTTACTCCTCGTTACATTAGAATCTATTTTTTCAATTCCTTCTCCTCCATTTCCATACAAAGGCTTAATAATCGAAAACTTATTTTTTTTATGAAATCTAAGAATCTCATTCTTATTGCTTGAAATAAGAGTTGGCGGAATCATCTTGTCGAAAGCAAACATGGATAATTTCTCAGGGTAATCACGTATATGTTTGGGGTTATTCAAAACAAGAGTTTTTTTAGATAATCTTTCCAACAAGTAAGTTGCAGTTATATAATTCATATTGAACGGCGGGTCTTGCCTCACCAGCACAATATCGAAACTATTTAAGTTTAATTTTTTTTCTTTTTTTAAAGTAAAAAACTTTTTCTTTTTTGGATGAAGAGAAAATTCATTTCCCACCATATAAACTATTCCGTTTTCTAAAAAAAGATTTTCTACTGTGTAGCTAAATAGCCTATATCCTCTTTTTTGCGCCTCTAGGGCAATCACATAAGTGCTATCCGTTTGGGGATTGATCCTATTCCAAGGATCCATTTGAATGGCTATATTAAAATGCTTCTTCATCAAAAATTTTATTTATATTTTCTTTCCAAGCTCCATTAAACTTTTTAATCAGTATCGAAGCAGGAGTTTGTTTATTTCTAATCATATCTTGAATTTCGTTTAAGAAAATAGACTCATCCTTATTTTGTTTATTTGTAATGCCCCTATTTTCTAATCCTTTTTTAGCAATAGAAATAAAAGTATTAGCGTGCTCATAAATAGGTTTGTTTTTTAAATTGGTATTTAGTCCATTTTTGGCAGCTTCCAAATAAGCATTATTTACCTCGTTAAAATTCCAATCTTTAGTCAAATCAGTAATGATATCTAAGCTTTCTTCGTCGTATAATAATCCTGTCCAAAATGCCGGTATAGAACACAAACCAGACCAAGAGCATGAATCTGCAGATCTAATTTCCAGATATGTTTTCAATCTAATTTCATGAAAAATAGTTGATATATGAGATTCCCAATCTTTTAATGTAGCCCTGATCTTTGGGACTTTTTTTAAATTACCTTGTAAAAAATCTTTAAAACTTTCCCCACTAACATCAATTATTTTTTCCTCTTGCTGAACAAAATACATGGGAACATCTAGGGCAAAATCAACATATCGCTCGAAGCTATTACTTGAATCCATAAAGAAATCTATCAACCCAGATCTATTCTTGTCTGTGTTTTGCCAAATGAACGCTCTGTATGATTGGTAGTCGCTCAGTTTGGATTCTTTAAAAGGAGAATTCGAAAACATCGACAACGCAATAGGTATTGCGCAAGTTGCGGCTCTAGTTTTTTTTTTAAAATCTTCTTCGTTCTTATAATCCAAATTGATTTGGGTTCCGCACGTTCTGTGCATCATATCGAGTCCATGCGATCCAACTGATGGCATATACTTTCTCATAATGTCATATCTTTTTTTAGGAAGTCTGCCCACTTCTTCTGGTGATGCGTTGGGACTAAATCCCGAACCTAACAATCCAATATTTAATTTTTTACAAATCTCAAGCATCTCTTTTAAATAATCATTCACCTCTCCGCAGGTTTCATGAATGCTGTTGAGAGCTTCTCCAGAAAGTTCTATTTGCAAACCGGGCTCTAGCGTTATGCTTTTGTTATTTTTTTTTAAACCTATGATGTTGTTGCCATCCTGTATGGGTATCCATCCATTGATTTCCAATAGCTGAAATATTTTTTCAATGCTTTGTGCTCCCGCATAAGAAATTGGCTTGTTGTTCTTGCTATTAAATAAAAACTTTTCGTGCTCGGTTCCTATTTTTAAAGAAGAGCTTTTAGAACCATTTCTAAAGTAATTGATCAGCTGCTCCTTATCTGAAATCACACTATCTAGGTCTATGGACATATGTAAACTTATAACAATGATTTATATTTTGTATTGTTAATTTATATTAAAAATCTTACAAAGGTATTTATTATTTAAAACTACGTAGGTATTAATATGAGCGAAAAAGTAACCAACTCAATTCCTAATTCACTAAACGAACATTGGATGCCCTTTTCTGCCAATAGAGAGTTTAAAGAAAATCCTAGATTGATTGTTGGAGCCAAAGGGGTTTATTTAAAAGATCATTTGGGAAGATCCCAAATAGATGCAAGCTCTGGTCTTTACTGCAATCCTCTTGGTCATGGACGAAAAGAAATTATTGCTGCTATTAGTAAACAATTAGAAGAGCTAGATTATTGTCAGCCATTTCATCAAGGATTTGGTGGTTCTTTTGAACTAGCATCCAAGATTGCAAATCAAACTCCTGGTGATTTAAATAAAATTTTTTATACCAATTGTGGCTCTACTGCTGTTGAGACTGCGATTAAAATTGCTTTCACCTATCACCGATTAAATGGAAACGAAAAACGCTACCGATTTGTTGGTAGAGAAAAGGGTTATCACGGAATGAATATTGGGGCGATGTCTGTAGGGGGGATGCCTAACAATATAAAAGGATATGACAGTATTATGATGCCTGGAGTTTTGCGTATGAGGCATACCCAATTGCCTGAACACAAATTTGTTCGAGGTCAGCCAGAAACGGGAATGGAATTGGCGGATGATTTAGAAAAATTTGTTGAACAATATGGAGCCGATAGTATTGCGGCATGTATTGTAGAGCCAATTGCGGGTTCTGTAGGAATTATAGTTCCCCCAAAAGGGTATTTAAAAAGATTGAGAGAAATTTGCACTAGACATAAAATAATTTTAATTTTTGATGAGGTGGTTACTGGCTGGGCAAGAACAGGGTCGATGTTTGGTTCTCAAGAGTTTGATGTGACTCCAGATATTATGACCTTGGCAAAAGCCACTACCAACGGAATTATGCCTATGGGCGTGGTTGTTATCAAAGATGAAATTTATGAATCCATAGTTAACAAAGCCCCCAAAGAAACTGTGGAGCTTTTTCATGGATATACCTACTCTGGTATACCCGCTGCAGTAGCGGCTGCTTTAGCGGTTCAAGATATTTTTGAAAAAGAAGATATTCTCAAAAGAGTTAAAAATTTGATACCGTATTTTTTAGATAGCTTATTTTCACTTAAGGATTTGGAGGGAGTGGAGAATATAAGAGGCTATGGTCTACTTGGGGCTATTGATTTAAGAAGCAAAGGAAATCTAGCTGGTGCTGGATTTGAATGTTTTAAAATATGTTACGAAAATGGAATTAACCTAAAATCTACAGGAGATAGTTTAATTTTAGCTCCTCAATTTATTTGTGAAAAAACACATATTGATGAAATGATGGATAAGCTTCGCAAATCTATATCTATCTATTTAAAAAAATAATCTTAAGCTTTAACTGGTGCCACTCTGACAATTGGTTTTTCATCAATCGGCAAATGAACTAAGCCAGCAAAAATTGACAGTAAGATAGACAAATACCAAGCGTAATCATAGCTACCAAAATGATCATAAAAATATCCTCCCAAATAAGCTCCAAGAAAAGAACCTATTTGATGACTAAAAAAAACAATTCCAAATAACGTCGTTAAATATTTCGTGCCAAAAATTTGAGCTACAATTCCATTGGTTGGTGGGATAGTTGCTAACCACAAAACTCCGAAAACTACTCCGAAGCCAAGCGCTACATAAATAGATGTTGGGAAAAGCAGAAATAACAAAATAGCAATGGCTCTTAAAAAATATAACCAACTTAAAAGAATTTTCTTACTATATTTGGATGACAGGTAACCCATTCCCAAAGTTCCAAAAATATTAAACAATCCTATTAAAGAAAGGATTGCTGCAGCTGTCCAGTCTGGAAGGCCTGTTTGCTTTATGTATCCAGGTATGTGTGTTGCCACTAAAGTAATCTGAAATCCACAAACAAAAAATCCAGCGGTTAATAATTTGTAACCTTTGTGTTGAAAAGCTTCTTGTAAGGCCTTGGATGCCGATTGATCTCTTGTGAGTGGATTATTGGTTTCGTCCACATACTCTTTTTTTATTAAAAAAAGCGAACACAATAGTCCGAAGATAAGAAAGTAAATATAATACTCTAGCGTACCCTTCCAACCAAAGGTTTGGTTAGAAAACTTCGTAAACATGGGAAGCAGAAAGAATCCAACCGATGCTGAAGCCGTAACTAACCCGGTTGCAATAGTTCGGTTTTTGTTTGAAAAAAACTTACCCACAGCTGATACCGGAACAGACATGGCAGTTCCTGCTAGGGCAATACCTATCAAAACTCCTAGACTAGTCTGAAAACCAAAAGTTGTTTTTGGTTCTTGAATTAAAGAATAAACTCCTACTATGTAAATCAAAAATGCGAAGGCAACTACCTTACTTGGACCAAACTTATCTGCAAAAAATCCAAAAATAGGTGCAAGCGATCCCCAAAAAACCATTTGGATTGCAATAGCCAAACCAAATTGCGTTCTGCTAAATCCTAAATCAGTTTCAAAAAATCCATAAAACAAACCCCATGTTTGTCGTATTCCCATGGAAACCAACACAACTAATGCTGCAGCTATTAAAATTATAATAGCTTGTTTGTTTTGGAAAAATTTTTCATTCATTTCTATAACTATGCGTCCAAATTTACCTATTTACAATTAAATTCAACCTGGATTTGAAAATTAATAAAAAAAATTAGATATTTATAAGATTTTATATAGAATCGGGTCATATATTATTTTTAACAAAGGGAGATTAAATGTTGGAAAATTATTTTAATTACAAAAAAAATAAAACCGATTTTAAAACAGAAGTGACTGCTGGGTTTACAACTTTTTTAACCATGGCATATATTATGTTTTTAAATCCAGCCATCTTATC
>CAWUVR010000072.1:0-3014 GCA_963925905.1 uncultured Pelagibacteraceae bacterium | reverse complement strand
CAGAAATGGTTATCATGGGTGCCCATACAGTGCTGAAGTCTTACAAGGTAGTTTTTGATCGTAAGAAGATGACTAACTTCCCAGAGTTCTTCAAGCGTTATGCTAACTTGCTCACAGACGAGTAAGTCGCGAAGCCCGGGGATAGCATTGCTGCTATATGGCCCGGGCTATAGTGAGATTTGGACAGATCAACCTCCTACCCCAGCAGAAGTTACTGCATGGATACAGGAACAAAAAAAAGGTTGGTCTGTTCGCACGTTAGCGCATAGCAAGTCGATTAGTGAAGTTACCACATGGGCCAGGTCACAGGGGCTGAAACGTTTAGATCTTTAAGCTTTAAACCAGTCATTACTTTGGTAGCAATTTTTGCCACAGAGATATTGGATGCTTTAGAAACAAAAGGCACCGTTCTGCTTGCTCTCGGGTTAACTTCAAGTACATAAATATTTGTACCTTGCGCTGCAAATTGAATATTGATCAATCCAACTACACCAATTGCAATTGCAAGAGTTTTGGTTTGCTTTTCGATTTCTTGAATAATTTCTTTTGATAGAGAGTAGGGAGGTATGCAGCAGGCGGAATCCCCAGAGTGAATTCCAGCTTCTTCAATATGCTCCATAATTCCAGAAACAAATACATTCTCACCATCGCATATAGCGTCAACATCCACTTCAATAGCGTCATTTAAAAATCTATCTAGTAAGACAGGATTTTTGCCAGAAACCTTTACGGCTTCTTCAATGTAGGTTTTGAGCTGATCGTCATCATGAATAATTTCCATAGCCCTACCACCAAGAACATAGGAAGGTCTAATAACAAGTGGATATTTAATATTTTTTGCAATTTCATAAGCTTCTTCTTTAGATCTGGCCAAACCATTTTCGGCTTGCTTTAAATTAAGCTTGTTAATTAAATTGCTAAATCTTTCTCTATCCTCTGTTAAATCAATAGAATCCAAAGAAGTTCCAAGTATGGGATAACCATTATCATGAATAGCTTTTGCTAATTTTAGAGGAGTTTGACCACCAAATTGAACAATAACTCCTTTTAATTTTCCTTTAGAGCTTTCTTTTTTTAAAATTTCCAAAACATACTCTTCAATTAAAGGTTCAAAATATAGTCGGTCACTCGTGTCAAAATCTGTAGACACTGTTTCAGGATTGCAGTTGACCATGACTGTTTCGTAGCCGATTTCACTTAAAGCATAACTCGCTTGGCAACAACAGTAGTCAAATTCTATTCCTTGACCAATTCTATTGGGACCTCCTCCAATAATCACAACCTTCTCTTTTTCCGTTGGATTGGATTCGCATTCTCTTATGTCGGATAGCCCAACGTCGTACGTTGAATACATATAAGGTGTCCGGGAGCTAAATTCTGCAGCACAAGTGTCTACTTTTTTATAAACAGGAACAATTCCAAATTCATTCCTTCTTTTAACAATATCGGATAGTGGCCTGTTAATAAGTGAAGATAATTTTTTATCACTAAAACCAGATGATTTTACAAAGTTAAAAAACTGTTTATTTTCTAAAATATTTTTTTCATTTATTTCTTTTTCAATATTTACAATTTCTTTTACTTGATTCAAAAACCACGGATCAATTTTTGTTTTTTTATAAACCTCTTCCATAGAAAAATTCATTCTAAAAGCTTCTGCTACATAAAGTATTTTTTGAGGTATGCTCTCACCAAGTTTTTTCTGCAGTTCTTCTTTGCTCATTGCAATTGAATCTAGACCATCCAAGCCAACTTCAAGTGACCCTAGTGCTTTCTGAAGAGATTCTTTAAAATTTCTTCCAATCGCCATAGTTTCACCAACTGACTGCATGGCAGTTCCAAGTATTCCTTTGGAATTTTTAAACTTTTCAAATGCAAATCTTGGAATTTTAGTCACCACATAATCGATAGTAGGCTCAAAAGACGCTGGGGTATTGCCGGTAATGTCATTGGTAATCTCATCCAAAGTATAACCAACCGCTAATTTTGCTGCAACTTTTGCAATTGGAAATCCGGTAGCTTTTGAAGCTAAAGCAGAAGACCTAGAAACTCTTGGATTCATCTCTATAACAATCATTCTTCCATCTTCCGGATTGATGGCAAATTGCACATTGGACCCACCCGTTTCAACTCCAATTTTTCTTAAACAGTTAATAGATGCGTTTCTCATTACTTGGTATTCTTTATCAGTCAAAGTTAAAGCTGGAGCCACAGTCATAGAATCTCCAGTATGAATTCCCATGGGATCTATATTTTCAATACTGCAAACAATTATGCAGTTATCTTTTTTGTCTCGAACAACTTCCATTTCAAATTCTTTCCACCCAACCAAAGACTCTTCAATAAGCACTTCATTAGTAGGAGATAGGGCCAATCCATTTTTCACTATTTTTAAATATTCTTCTTCTGTATGCGCAACTCCACCACCAGTTCCACCCAAAGTAAAAGAAGGTCTAATAATATTTGGTAAATTTATTTCTTTAAGAATATTTAGTGCCTGATCTATGGAGGTGCAAATTGCGGATCTCGCAGACTCCAGACCTATTTCATTCATGTGTTTTTTAAATTTTTGTCTATCTTCCGCCCTGTCTATTGCTTCCGCATTAGCTCCAATTAATTCAATATTGTATTTTTTTAATATTCCGTTTTTGTGCAATAGCATTGCAGCATTAAGGCCCGTTTGACCACCCATGGTAGGAAGAATTGCGTCTGGTTTTTCAACTTTTATTATTTCTTCTAAAATTTCAGATGTAATGGGTTCAATATATGTTTTGTCAGCAACATTTGGGTCAGTCATGATGGTTGCGGGATTAGAATTGATTAAAATGACTTTGTAACCTTCTTCTCTCAAGGCTTTGCACGCCTGTGTTCCAGAATAATCAAATTCACATGCCTGTCCAATAACTATAGGGCCAGCCCCAATAATTAATATGGTTTTAAGGTCAGTTCTTTTTGGCATTTAATTTTATAGTTTCTACAAATTGTTTAAAAAGATAATTGCTATCATGCGGACC
>CAWUVR010000071.1:0-9007 GCA_963925905.1 uncultured Pelagibacteraceae bacterium | reverse complement strand
CTGAAGGAATAGAACAAAGCAAAAAAATTGGAATGTTGTTTAAAAAAAATAACATTGAGATTGATCAGGTGCTAACCTCTCAGTTTGAAAGATGCAGAGATACTGCAAAATATGCATTTGGTGACTACAAAGACTTTGCTGCTCTAAATTCTTTTTTTAGACAAGGCATTGGGGCAGATGCAAAAAAGCAACTTTCGGATATAAAAGCTTTTGTAAAAAATTGGAACAGCAAGAAAAACTTAGTTTTTGTCACCCATCAAGTAGTTATTAGCAATGCCTTAAATGAAACTATCTCTTCTGGAGAAATAGTTATTACAGATAAAAATTTTAAAGTACTCTCAAGAATACCTACGTTGTAATTATCTTACTTTACTGTCTAGCCACTCTTTGATGTTTGATTTGGAAGCCGCACCTACTTTGGTGTCGATTAACTGACCACCACTAAACAGCAGCATAGTAGGAATTCCTCGAACTCCATACTTAGTCGGCGTATTAGGTGCGTCATCGATATTATGTTTAGCAATCACAAGCTTATCTGCCATTTCATCTGACAATTCTTCCAATACAGGTCCTACTATTTTGCAAGGGCCACACCATTCTGCCCAAAAGTCCACGAGAACAGGCTTGTCAGATTTTAATACCTGGGTTTCAAAATTATCGTCATTTACTTGCTTCGTAGCCATAAAGAATCTCCTAAAGTTAAAAGAGTAAGTTAAGCATCTGATTTAAATTGTCAACTAGGCGTCTTGATATTTGTTTTCAATCTCTTCTAGAAATTGATTGAGGTCATTCATCATTGCCAAACGTTCTTCATCTTTTGCTTCTTCGTATTTGACCCTTAAATTATCAAGTTCATTGTATGCTTTGGGAATCGTATTCCATTTTTCATTATTCGTACTTAAAATTTGCCTAGCAATTGCACGGTGAATTTCATCATACATGTCTTTTGGTAAAATAGTTGGATTCTCCTCGTAAATTAAACGTTTGGCAAAATAATTAAATCTCTGGTCTTTAAATTTATCTGCAACAATCAATTTATCTTTCCATTCCGACTGATGAAATGCTTTCATGGTAGATTTATCCTGGTCAGAAGCAAATCCTCCAGAATAGATAGATTCTTCAGCTTCTACATCAAGCTGCGAATCTAGATCATTTTTTTCTTCTGCTTCTTCTTCTAGAATTTTAGATACTTTCTTTTTAAATTCCTCGTTGCCCTGTAAAATTTCTGCCCTCTCCATTAACTTTTTCATTCCCAATTGCTTATATCCATCAAAATTTTCTCCAAACTTAGGATTCATAATCACTGGATGCTTATTGTTTTTAACGGATCTGATAATCTTGGGGCTTTTTTTCATTGCACTCTTCAAATCTTCCATGCTCATATTCAAATATGTATGAGGATCTTCTTTTAAGTCAAAACATTGTGGCCAGTTATATTTTGGATGAAAACACAAAAAAGTAACAACGTAAGGTCTTGCTTTTCCATAAAAATATTCGTTGAAGCAAAATAGCTTTTCATTCTGAACGATTGTGTTTACTTCTGCTTTGCTGGTAGTCATCAAGCTAGACTTCCATACCGCAGGTGCTTTATCTGCAATAATTTTTGCAATACCGATAGTTGCCAGAACATCTCCTATCGCATCATGCGCGTTACCGTGCTCGATACCATTCAGCGGAGCAAGTTGATCTAGTTTAAATACAGCATTACCCTTGTCGCTAGTTGGTGTTTTAATACAATCTGGATAATAAAGATGAGCAGTACGAATTAATCCCAAAATATCTCCACGTTTATTTCCGTCGAACTGGGTGAGATAAGGATCGTTTAAAGTTTTAAACAGAGTTTTTCGTAAAAATTCTTCGTCAAAACCTATGGAATTGTAGCCAATAAAAAGTGCAGGCGTCCATTTTTTAAAAGTCTGCAGCATTTGGTCTACCAAACCATAGTGAGATAGGTTTGATTTTCGAAGCATGTCAGGTGTTGTTTTGTTTATTAAAAGAGCGCCTGGCTCGGGGACTAATCCTGGTTTCAAACTACATTTGGCTTCAAATCGATCTAATTCTTGAAACTCAGCATTTACCAACACGGCACCAACTTGAATAATTTGATCCCAAGTTCCAGATCTGCCAGTCGTCTCAAAGTCATAAAATGCGTAATTCATTATTTATCCTTTTCTATTTTTTCTATGTTTGTTCCTTCAATTTCCTCTATCTTTTCAGCCCTACGCTGAATTTTTTCAGCAGAAACTTTAATGCTTCTAAATTGATCGGCTACTAAATTGAATTTTTTTTCAACATCTTCTGTTCTTTCTACCAACCTTCCAATATCTTTTCCTATTAATCCTATTTCTTTAATAATTATTTGAGCTTTTTTAGTCATTTCCGAATCTTTTAAAAAAACACGCAATGTATTTAACAAACCCCAAAGATAAGAGGGAGAAACAATTAAAACATTTTTTTCACGAGCTTTTTGCATCAAATCAACTTCACTATCAATGATCGAACGGTAAACCGATTCAGACCTCACAAACATAATTGCGTGCGGAGCTGTTTCTCCTGAAATAATATAATCTTCTGAAATTTTCTTAACATTTTTCATAACATCATCTTCAAACAATTTTTTATAACGTTTAATATCTTCGTCATTTTCTGCAGCTGCATAATTTTTAAAGTTCTCGAGAACAAATTTAGAATCTATACAAATTCTAGAGTTGGCATCTCCAAAGTCAATTAAGCAATCGACTCTTTTGTTGTTGCTTAAAGTTTCTTGAAATTTTAGATATTGTTTGGGAAGTCTATCTCTTAATAATTTTTCTAATTCCACTTCTGAAAAAGCACCTCGTTCTTGTCTGTCATTTAGCATTCCCTGAAAATTTTTAAAGGTGCTATCAATAGACGACTGCATTGTGTTCATATTTTTTGCAGCCTCTTCTAATTTTACAAAGCGCTCCATTAAGTTAGAAAGCTGTGTGCTCAAAACATCACTTCCTGATGAGCTATCTTTTTTGCTAACAACTAACGAATAGCCAATGAAAGCTATTACAATTACACAGGTAACAATAAGTAGTGTTTCGCTCATGATTTAATTTTGTATGGGAAAAATAGAAAGGATTAATCAATCACTAACAATCAGCTTCCCAATACAATGTTTGCTAATTTTGGCCTTTTTAGAATAACATGATTCTTTTACCCCTGTAAAACAAAGGAAATTTGGCTTTGTTTTTCTAGGTGGTGCCTAGACTTTTAATTGTTTTGAGGATTGTTTTGTAATTTTTTAAGCCTCTTTTTGCCCCTGGCTTTTCTTTGTTTGTGAACCTGGTCTAACTCTTGCCTCTTAAGAATTAGCTTTTTCATATCTAATTTCATTTAAACTGGATCTACGTGGGACATCACGTTTAGCACTGCTGGCATAGCTGCCATAACGGCACTTCTTGATGCCACCGCAATATCATGACCTTCTTTAACGCTCATGTTGGCGTCTACTTCAATATGCACATCAACTAAAATCATATCTCCCATTTTTCTTGTTTTAAGATCGTGTACACCTTTTACTCCCTTGTTTCCTAAAATGATATTGGTTATTTGGGCATCCTCTTCCATCGACACCGATCTATCCATTAAATCATTAAGAGCATCCCAAGAAAAATTCCAACCCATCTTCACAATCATTAGACCGACCACGAGGGCAGCAATAGCATCAAAAATAGAATAGCCGAGCAAAGCACCTATAATACCAATCGATACCACTAGAGATGAAGCCGCATCGGATCTTGCATGCCAAGAGTTTGCAATTAGCATCGAGCTTCTTACTTTTTTACCCACATAAAACATGTAGCGAAATAATAATTCTTTAATCACAAGAGAACCCAGAGCTACCCATAAAGCAATAATTTTAATTTCACTAACAACCGCAGGATCAATAATTTTGTGACCAACGTTCCAAATCATTAATAGTCCCACTGCAATTAAAGATGCTCCTATAAAAAAAGTGGCTGCAGTCTCATATCGCTGGTGACCGTAATGATGGTCTTCGTCCGGATCTTTGCTACTGTGTTTATTTGCAAATAATACAACAAAATCTGAAACCATATCTGATAGAGAGTGAATTCCATCGGCAACTAAACCTTGTGACCCAGAAAAAAATCCTATTACAATCTGAAAAGAACCGAGACACAAATTAACAAATACGCTAACCAAAGTGCTTTTCTTAGCTGCTGCTTTTTTTTCCATCATCAATGAATAGAATATATCAACTTAATGTATTTTAATTACACTAAATATTTTTAAAAAATTAAGGGATTGTTTAAAAAAGGGGAAACTTACTTCCCCTTTTTTTATTGCGAACTACTGAAACCTATTTGGTGCTAGATGAGCTTTTACTTTGCCTTTTCCAGAACCGTTTTTGATCACATAGCCTGTTGTACCATTTGCATAAGTGTCAACGGACTTAACGTTTCTTGCCAATGCAGTGTTGGTTTTCTCAACAGCTTTTTGCTTACTAAATTTGATCAAAAGATCATTTATTCTATGTAGCAACATAACTTTACCTCTTGTTACAAGTTTACCTACTTTTAACTCATGTAGATGAGTCACTTGTAAGCCATGTGAATGGCACATATTACGTATGCATAAAATGCATGATTAATATACTGCTAGATTATTTGGAAAGCAACATTCTTTTTGGGGTGGGGTCTTTTCTAATAAAATGATGAAATAAGGCCGCTGCCACATGTAAAATAACCAAAACTAATAGCAAAGTAGTTAATAATTCATAGGTGTCAGTCGCGAGCTCTTTTAGACTTTGGTTGTTTTAAAATAAGGTTGGGATCTCATAACCAAAAAAAACTGAGTTTCTACCTCTGAAATTCATCATCATATATCCCGAAGCTGGAACTAAAAACATCAAGGAATAGAAAAAAGCAAAAGTGGTATTTGAAATTATATTAAGCATTTTATTTTTCAAAACATGTGTGGGTGTTGGATTGAGAAGTCTCCAGGCTAATCTAAAACCTACTAATAAGAATACGCTAATCCCAAGAGTATAATGAGCAATAATAAATGTTCTTTTTAAACTACCAACATCATCATGAAATAATCCCATAATCCATGCTGCGATCAGCATTAATGCCATGATCCAATGAAAGAACTTGGAAATAAAACCGTAAGTGCTGGTGGGATTAGTTAAGCCCATAAATTTTAATTATTAACAAAAGAAGCAATATACAATTTTAAAATATTTAACAAGCGACAGAATTATGTGCCACAAAATGTTTGATAAGGCATCTTTGTTTCCAAAGCGGGATTCTGATAAGATGAAAACTCTTTATTTTCTACATATGGACTTTCGAAGGCTTTGAGCAATTCGTGTAAGGGCTGTAGATTATTTGTATTTGCAGCTTCCAAAGCCTCTTCCACTTTATGATTTCTTGGAATAATAGTGGGATTGTGTTGCCTCATCTTATCTCTATTTGGATTTCTACTTTCAAATTTTTTTAACCAGCTTTCAAATTGTTTGTTTTGATATGTTACTCCAAAATCTTCGCTGATGATTGCTCTAAAAGTATTGGTATAGTCAGCCTTGTTATTCTTCATCCAGGTAAGCAACTCTTCTATTAGCAAATTATCCTCCTCTATCTCCCCTTCTATTCCCAGCTTCCCTCTCATCATTGCTAAACTTTTTTCTGCATAAATTTTAGCAAATGCTCCTATTTCTTTTTCTAAAATTTCAATCGCTTTATCAATATCAACATCAACCATGGGGATTAAGGTTTCTGCAAAGCGAGCCATATTCCACTGAGCAATATTTGCTTGGTTTCCATAAGCATAACGGCCCTTGTGATCGATTGAACTAAATTTAGTTTTGGGATCATAAGCATCCATAAAAGCGCATGGACCGTAATCAATGCTTTCCCCTGATATGGTAACATTATCTGTATTAAGAACGCCGTGGATAAAACCAACTCTCATATAATTCACAATTAAATCTGCGTGCTTATTCATTACCGCTCTAAACAGCTGTAGTGCTGGAATTTTTTCTCCTTTTAATTCTGGATAGTGCCTATCGATGCAGTACATGATTAGCTCTTGAAGAGCATTGATATCTTTTTGTGCTGCTACAAACTCAAAAGTTCCAACACGAATGTGACTTGCTGCAACTCTGGTCAAAATTGCTCCTGGCAAAATTGTTTCCCTCATGACATTCTGTCCCGTCGAAACTACTGCTAAACTTCTTGTGGTTGGAATTTTTAAATAATGAATTGCATCACTAATAATGCACTCTCTTAACATGGGTCCTAATGCTGCCCTGCCATCTCCGCTTCTGGAGTAAGGAGTAATTCCTGAACCTTTTAACTGAATATCAAATCTTTTTTTGTCTGGTGTCATATGCTCACCTAAAACAATTGCCCGTCCGTCGCCTAACATTACAAAATGACCAAACTGATGTCCCGCATATGCCTCTGCCCAAGGAGTAGTTCCTTCCGGCAGAACATTGCCTGAAAAAATAGAGGCAAGCTCTTCTTTGCTTAGTGAAGAAAAATCAAGCCCAAGCTCTTTGGCTAATCTCTGATTATATAAAACAATTTTTGGATCTTTAACTGGTACAGGGGACAGCTTAGAAGCCATCATTTCTGGTAAATTTAAATAACTATTGTCAAAGTTCCATCCAATATTATTTTTTTTCATCAAGAATAATTATCCCAATAAGTCTAGGGCTTCACTAAGAAGTTTTTGACAGTCTTCTTTATTTCCTTCTTTATACGCTTGCTCTCCCTGAACTCTTAAGCTGCGGATTTCCCTAATTTGATCAGCACTAAGCTGCTTTGATTCTCCTAGCTCTTCATCAATTTGCTGCATTAACTTGGGACAGGTTTCGGCTATTCCCGATGAAGAGAATAAAAAATAAAATAATGCTAATAAAATTGCTTTGTTCATAAATGTTCCTTTATAAAAAATTTTAATACCATCTTAATTATCTTAAGATTATGGCAAATATTATCTTTGAATAACTTTACTTAAAACAAATATTGCGAATTTTCTCATTATATAAGCTGGAATTAGTGCGATAAAAAAAGCTTTTATCCACGAATAAAACCAAACTGTTGCCAAATTATCTATAAATCCAATATTAATAATAATGATTACAAAAGATACCACCGCACTCATTCCAAAAGCCATAATGCCTATAAAAATAAAAGGCTCCCATGTAGAATTGATTCTGTTCATCGCAATTTAATTAAAAAGATTATAAGCCCACCAAATAACAAGTCCTACAGATATAATCCATAGGGATGTTTCTTTAATTTTTTGTATGCTTTTTTGAGCGAGAATTTTATTTAAATAATTACGCATTGTTTTCGTAGGTAAAGACATACATGACTGAATTGCTTTTAGAAAGAGCAACGCTGCGTATAAATTTGTCTTGCAGCATTTTCATGAGTCTTGGGCTTAAAAATCTTTTTACCTGTTCTTCACTTATCTTTTGAATGCGGGAGTTCTTAGGCGTTTCTACGGTAATGCGAAACATTGTTTACTTTTCTTGTGTGGGGCTTTGGCACCAAATCAAAAAAACCATAAACAAAAAGGTTGCCGGTATACCAAGGCAGAACAGCCATATTCCTACTTGCGTATCCACTGTTTTCCTTTGGTTAAAATAATTTTTTTGAAAATTTAAGCTTTGTTTAGAAAGTCTAACTCTTCTTGATTGTATGGTATCATATTTATCTTCCAGTCATACATAATCAGTGATCATGTATAATTATTAATGTTACTCGTTTCACTTAACAGCTTTGTTCCAGCTAATTAAATTCCTACTTTAGTTGCTATGTACAAAATCATTGGCAGGCATAAAAACGCTGTCAAAACTGTAATCATAGCCAAAACAGATGCTGCTGTTTTAAAGATGTCATTCAGAGTTTTTGTATCAAAGCTCAGATCTAATGTTTGTGTTTGTGCGACTGTATTCATGCGGGTCATATAGGAATGATTTGTGTTTTAATTGTGAATCTGAGATTAATTTTTTATTACAACTGAAATGTCGCAGGTCAGCTCTGTCATAAAAGTTTCACAAAACTATTATTGAAAAAAATAAAAACAAAGCTAAACAGCTGACATCGCTCTATTCAGATATTATTTAGCTCCCCTGTTAGATTGGTTCTAGTAGAGCGAACCAAACTCCTTTTTGCATTATGCAGGAACCACATCGCTGAGATGCGACAAAAACAGTACTTATATTAGCTACTTAATTTACATAGAAGGCATTCATTCTATTTAAATTTTATTTAGTTTTACCAGTTGAAGTCATTTTCTCCCCCGAAAGTTAATTAGCTGGTAAGACCAAATAAAGAGAACTCCCCCTTCTTTTTAGTCTTAATAAAAATTGAAAATTATTAAATGGAGCAGCTCATATCCTGACCACAACACATCGGAGATTTTATCTTCCCCTCGCATTTTGGACATTTGGATATTTGAACTTGTGTTCCATTGACATCTAGAGTGCCATTCACAAGCGGTTCATTATTACAGTTAGCGCACGTAGCATTAACAGCCATGTTGCATTTGGGACATTTATAAGTTGCTGTCATAATCTCTCCTTTGTTTTTCTTTGAATCTAACATTTCTTTAAATTCTTAGCAAAATTTCATTTGTCAAAATAATATATAAATATAATGTCTTTTTACATGAAGAAAAAAGAAGTGAAAAAAAAAGAAGGCTGTCCTTGGTGTTACAACACTCCTCAAATATTTAAATGTATGGGGTATGTTTTGAAATCCTATGCTGGAGTTGGAATTTGTCTCGCACTTTTTTTATTAGTTGGTCTTCAGATTGAAGAGCAATACCGTGGTTACAGATACATGAACAAATGCATTAATCACTTAACGGCAGCTGATCAAAAATTTAAGCTTGCTGAAAAGGAAAGGTATTTTGCTTGTTCAAATATCTACAAAGAAAATCACCAATTATTTGAGTACTTTCAGGGAAATATAGTAAAATTTTTACCTGAAGACGCTTT
>CAWUVR010000070.1:0-24995 GCA_963925905.1 uncultured Pelagibacteraceae bacterium | reverse complement strand
TTTTGACTTCTTTTGTGGGTAGCGCAAATGCTGCATCACACGAAAAGAAAAAAGAAAGCTTCGCAGCAAAATGCAATCCTATGCAAGTAGTTATTCACGCTGCTTACGGTGGAGGAACAGACCAAACAGCTAGAATGATGTCTATTCGAGCAAGAAAAGAATTTGATCAAGATATTCAGGTAGTTGGAAAAAGAGGTGGTTCTGGGTCTAAAGCTCAAAATTATCTTCTTACACAACCGGCTGATGGTTGCACAATCATGGCTCTAACGGAGTCTCATTTGTATACAATGGCTAGAGGCAAATCTAACATGAAAATTTCAGACATCACTGGAATCGTTCGTGCAATGGAAGAGCCAACTTTTATCGTTATCAATGCTGAAAATAAAAAAATTGATACGGTTAAAAAATTGATTAGCGAATCTAAGAAAAAAGCTGTTACAGTTGGTATCGCATCAATTGGTGGTACAGAGCACATTGGTATGTATCAATTTGCAAAAGCAACTGGAACTCAATTTAAGCCAGTATCTTTTGGTTCAGGCGCTCAAAGCTTACAAGCTTTAGCTTCAGGAAAAATCGATATCGCTTTGCTTAATCCTTCAGAAGCTGCAGGATTGATTTCAGACAACAAAGTAAAAGCAGTTGTGCTATTAGCTGAAAAACGTATGGATGATTACAAAGATGTTCCATCATCTTATGAGCTTGGATACAAAGTTAAAGTATCTACTACTCGGGGATATGCGGTTTTAGCTTCTACTCCAGACGCTATTAAAAAAGAACTTTCTGCAAAACTATATAAAGCTATGCAGCATGATATCTTTGCATCTTACTTAAAAGGCTCTTCTTTAGATGCCAAAACTAGTCCAGCACCAATGGCAGTTTGGGATAAACAATTGAAAGAAAACTTTGCAGAAGCAAAAACTGCACTTTCAGAGCTTGGATTGCTTAAATAGTATCTATCTATGGCTTTAAAAAGAAAAAATAATAAGTCAAAATTTGCGCCCGAATTTACGGGCGCAAGTTTATTTCACAAGAAAGATCTTCAAATATCTTTGGTGTTAATAGCTGTTGGGTCTTTCTTTTTTTATGAAGCGACCAAGTTTCCACCTCCAGGAATGGTTTTGGGGGATACTATCAATGCAGACGTATTTCCAAAAATTCTAGTAGTTCTTTTGATTTTTTTATCTTCAATTATTCCTTTCGAATTTAAGTTTGCTGCTGCAAAAATTAAAAAAATAGATGACGATAGAAGTAAAAAGATACAACCAATTACCTGGATGACTTTAGCAACATTAATTATCATTGTTCTTTGCTCAAGCTTTTTAGGAACAATACTAACAATGGTTACTACCTGTCTTGTTTTTCCTATTGTTTGGGGAGAAAAAAGATACGTGGCAGTGGCGATTTATTCACTACTATTTCCTTTGGCAGTTTACTTGCTGTTTAACAAAGTACTAAGCCTTTATTTTCAACCAGGCTTATTAAAAATTTTTCAATAATAGAATAGGATAAAAAAATATGGATGCAATTATTCAAGGCTTTACACTTTTATTTCACTTTCAAAATATACTTTTGATTTTTGGAGGAGTGATTATTGGGGTAATCGTAGGAGCGTTGCCAGGCTTAAGCTCGCCTATGGCTATAGCCTTATTACTTCCTTTCACAATCGGACTAGACCCTGTTGCAGCCATTTCTATGATGGCAGCTTTATATTGCGCAGGAACTTTTGGTGGCTCAATTACTGCCATTTTAATTAATGCTCCAGGAGCACCACCAGCAGTGGCTACAGCTTTTGATGGTTATCCAATGGCGAAAAAAGGGCAGCCAGGAAAAGCGCTTGGATTAGCAACAATAGCAAGTGTTATTGGTGGAATTTTTAGTTTAATAGTTTTTATATTTGCAACTCCTCTTTTAGCTAGCGTCGCATTGTCATTTGGGCCGGTTGAGTATTTTGGATTGGCTCTTTTTGCACTATCTATGTTAGCGTCCATGAGCGGGAAATCTTCCATAAGAAATTTAATAGCAGGATGTGTAGGAGTTTTGATTGCTACAATCGGTGTTCATTTAGCAACAGGTGTCGAACGATTTGATTTTGGAGTTGAAGAGCTGACGGAGGGCATTCACTTTGTTCCAGTTCTAATTGGTTTGTTTGCAATGTCAGAGTTGTTAACTCAATCACAAACTTTAGATGCTGTTATGCAAAGAATGTCAGCAAAATCTTTAAAGCTACCAAGCTGGAAAGAGTTAAAGCAATTAAAATGGTGTATTTTGAGATCTTCAGGACTCGGAACATTTATTGGAGTATTGCCAGCAGAAGGTTCAACAGTTGCAGCTATGATGGGGTACAATGAAGCTAAAAGATGGTCTGCTAAACCAGAACTTTTTGGAACAGGATGTGCAGAAGGAATTGTTGCTCCCGAATCAGCAAACAATGCAGCAGCAGGTGGAGCTATGGTTCCTACTCTTGCTTTGGGTATTCCTGGAAGCGGAACAACTGCGTTAATTTTGGCAGCACTGGTTATGCATGGTTTTAAGCCAGGTCCTTACTTGATAACAGAAACGCCTCATTTGGTTTATGCGATATTTGGTGCAATGCTAATTGCAAACTTTGGTTTTTTAGGAATTGGTTTGGTGGGAGCAAAGGTTTTTTCTTACGTGACTTTTATTCCAAAAAAATTCTTATGGCCTTCGGTTTTTGTATTTTCATTAATCGGTTCTTATTCGTTTAGCTCATCCATGTTTGATGTTTGGGTTATGCTTTTGTCAGGAATTATTGGATTCTTTATGATGAGAAATGGATTTTCACCAGCTCCGTTGGTAATGGGTTTGATCCTTGGACCAATGGTGGAAGAAACTTTTACACAAGGCATGGTTATTCATGACTCTAGTTTCTTTCAATTCTTTGAAAGCGGTGTATTTTTAATATTTATGGGTCTTACAGTAATAAGTCTATCGAGTCCTTTTTGGTCCGATATTAGGAAAGCCTTTAAATCAAAAAAATAACAATACATTGAGCAGTCAGGATAAAAATAAGGTAGCCGTTATAACTGGTGGAGCTAGAATGATAGGCAGAGCAACTGCTTTAAAACTAGCCAAGCAAGGTTATGATATTTTAATTCATACGGGCGGAAAAAGTCTTGATGAGGCTAAAAAAACTTCAGAACTAGTAAATGAACTATCCCAAAAATGTGAATTGGTGACTGGTGATTTATCCGATTTAAAAACCATTCAAGCAATTAAAGACAAAGCTAATGCAATGGGTGATGCTTTAGTTTTGATTAACAATGCGGGAATGAGAATTCATGAGGTATTTGAAAAAATTAAATATGTAGATTGGAAAAAAATAATGAGCATTAATGTTGATGCTGCTTTTTTATGTTCCCAAGCTTTAATTGGTTCTATGACTAAAAAATCTTGGGGGCGAATTATAAATATTGGAGGTATGTCAGCACATATCGGGGCAAGGGAAAGAGCTCATGTGGTAACCTCAAAAGCAGCACTAGTAGGTTTAACCAAAGCTATTAGTATGGAATTTGTTGAAAGGGGTATCACCTGCAACTGCGTTGTTCCTGGGTTTATAGAAGATTTTGATACAGATAAAAAAGAGTTGCGCGGTCATTGGTTAAAGCATCCGCAAACGCCAAATTTAACATCGGGCAGGTATGGAAATCCAGACGATGTTGCTGAAGTTATTGCCAATTTGTGCAAGGAAGAAGCTAGCTATATTAATGGACAAGTTTTGCATGTTAACGGAGGAGCATATACTCCATGACCATTTACGCAGAAGATTTTTCACACTGGGCTACGAATTTAAAGACAAGCGACATACCAGCAGACGTTCAGAAGGTTTTGACTTATTTGGTTAAAGATATTTCAGGAGTTATTATTGCGGCCAGAAATGAAGATTATATTCAAAGTTTAATCAAAACTTATAGCAATACCGGTAACACTATTGCTTTGGGGCACAAAAATACATTCGATGTTTTTTCTTCATCTATTATTTGCGGAACTGCTGCACACGGAGAAGATTTTGATGACACTTTTGAAGGAAACCCCATGCACGTTGGTGCTACCATGGTCTCTGTTTTTTTATCTGCAGGACAATTTTTTAAATTAAATGGGGATCAAATTTTAAGAGGAATTACAATCGGTGCAGAATTGATATGCAGGATGGCCTTGGTGGCCCCAACTGCTATGCATAAACAAGGATTTCATCCAACAGCAATTTGCAGTGTATTTGGAGCTGCTGCTGGTTTGGGAGCAGTTCTTGGACTAAATTCCAAACAATTATCCTCAGCCCTCGGTGTTGCTGGAAGTATGGCTTCAGGAATTATTGAATATTTAGCTGAAGGAACTTGGACGAAGAGAATGCATCCAGGCTGGGCTGCAAGTTCAGGAATTCATGCAGCTTTATTAGGCAGATCAGATTTTTTAGGACCGAGAACAGTATTCGAGGGAACTCATGGATTTTTTAAATCTTTTACCATTAAAGAAATAGAAAAAGATTTTTCTCATTTGACTAAAGACTTGGGAACAAGATGGGAATCTAAAAATTTAGCATTTAAACCTTATGCTTGCGGAACGATGGCACAACCATTTGTTGATTGTGCTATGAAATTAAGAGAGCAAGTAAGCGATCTATCTAAAATTAAATCTATCAAAGCAAAAGTAGGAGAGGGAACGGTTCACCGCTTGTGGGAACCGAGAAGTGAAAAAAACAAACCTTCCACTCCTTACTCAGCTAAATTTTCCGTACCTTATTGTGTGGCAGTAACCCTGGTAAAAGGTGGGGCTGGTCTGGAAGAGTTTAATGAAGCAAATATTGTTGATGAAAATATTTTAAAGATAGCAAATTTAATTGAATACGAAATTGATCCTAAGGACGAATACCCAAAAAATTATACAGGTACTTTAATTTTAGAAACTACAGACGGCACAACAATAGAGGCAAATCAACCTTGTTTTAGAGGTGGAAAAAAACAGCCGTTAACTAAAGAAGACTTTGATAATAAATTCAAAAAGAATCTAAAATATGCAAAACTTGATGACCATCAGGCTAAACAAGTAGAGGAATTTACCGATACTATTTTTACCAATACAGATTTTTCAAAAATTAATTTATTTTAAAGCACATGGAAGCTTTTGATCTTTATGCTTTCACTTCCAGCTTAAGCTATCTTCAAATAGGTATTCTTTTATTAGTGGCTTTATTTGCCTCTATTGTTTCAGGCATTTCAGGTTATGGTGGTGGTTTAACCTTGGGAATTCTTGTCTCACCCTTCATTCCAATTAAATTATTAGTTCCTCTCATGTCTGTTTTTGTTTTCTGTTCAAATTTATCAAGAATGTATTATTACCGAGATCATATTTTTTGGAAAAAGGGTTTGTATTTTGCTTTCTTAGGAACGCCTTTTATAATTTTAGGCACCAACTTTTACGCAGGAGTTTCTGATAAAATTTTGTACTTCTGCCTTGGTTTTGGATTGGCTTTTGTCGTTGTGGTTCGAAGAATTTTTAAAAAAATTAACTTAAAAATAGGCTGGATCGGTCTTGGAATTATGGCTGTTTTTTATGGTACCATCAGTGGTGTTATTCTAGGCCCAGGAGCTGTTTTGTTAACAGCGTTATCTGCAAATGGAATGGTGGGAGCCAACATTGTTGGGACAGATTCTTTTATAACCTTAATAAATGTAATAATTCGTTTAGTTTCATTTAGAAATTTAGGCCTATTAAACAATGATGCTCTTACTATAGGAGCCTCAATTGGAGCGGTTGCAATCTTAGGCTCTTATATTGCAAAAAAAATAGTAGATAAGCTAGGAGTTAAGCTACACACTTTAATTATTGAAATTTGTATAGTGTTAGGTGCGGTAGTGATGATTTACCGAGCTCTTACAATTTAGATAGAAAATCAAAAATTAGTTTACTGCTAGAGATTAATATTAAAGTATAAATCACATTATAAAATAATTTTTCTTCTACTTTTTTTAAAATTTGATATCCAACAAATATTCCCAATAAAGAAGCGGGAAAAAATATTGCTGATTGTTTTAGGCTTTCAAGGTCCAATAATGACAGGCTTACATAAAATGGAAGTTTGATTAAATTTAAGAACATAAAAAATATAACCCTAGTGCCTACATAGATTTCTTTTTTAAGTCTTAAAGGAAGTAAATAAATACTTGTCGGTGTTCCACCAGCGTGAGCGCAAAAACTAGAAAAACCAGCAAGCACAGAAGATATTCCACCTTTTATAAATGATTTTTGGAGAGGAATAATTTTTTTTGTTTTAAATATAAAATAATGAGCCGTGAACAAAAATCCCATTACTCCAATTAGAGCTTTTAGCAATTCTTCAGAAAAATAAGTATAAGTTAAAGATCCTATGACCACACCAACAAATCCCCCTAGCACTAAAAGTTTAACGGTTTCAGGATCAAATTGTTTTCTAAATTTATAAACAGCAACTATGTCAGAAAGAATTAGAATTGGTAATATAATCGCCAACGCTTGACTTAGGGGCATAACCACAGTCATCAATGGAATGGAGATTAGTGACATAGAGCCACCTAGCCCTGACTTAGCGACACCATAGAGCATAATGGACGGTATTACGCAGGCAAAAAATAATAAATCGGATTCCATAAGAAAAATTAATTTTTAAATTAATGGTTGGAAAAAAGTATTCGCATTTAAAATTATAGAAGTCTATGCAGCTCACAAAGGATCTTCAGAGTTATCTGTGGATATTTATAAAGTGACAATTGCTAGATAAATAGCCGGTTTTGATAGCAGTAATTGTTACTTTTTATGTTGCAAAGGATACCAGAAAATAGTTATAAGTGATCATGATTGATTTTTTAAATATGGGTGGATACGCATTATTTGTTTGGGGCGCTTATGCAGTTGCGACTTTGCTTGTTAGTGTATTGTACATCAGCTCTGTGAAAGCTTTAAAGGCTGTTCAATCTACATCTGAAGTTTCTGTAAAAACAAAAGAAGCTACCGGTACTCTAAGAGAAAAATCTCTAGCTTAAAAATTTACCATCTCATTCGCTATGATTAAAGTTATTCCTTATAAAGACTTGGGAGGAGCAGATCATGGTTGGTTAAAAGCCAAGCATCATTTTAGTTTCGCAAGTTATCACAATCCTAACCGAATGCATTTTGGTCCTATGCGAGTGATTAATGACGATATAGTTGCTCCGCACAGAGGATTTGATCCTCATCCACATGATAATATGGAAATTATTACCTATGTTCGAAAGGGCGCGATTACCCACAAAGATGACATGGGCAACGAAGGAAAAACTAAAGCAGGAGATGTTCAGGTTATGTCTGCCGGAACCGGAGTTGTACATTCAGAGTTTAATTTGGAAGACGAAGAAACTAATCTTTATCAAATATGGATGTTTCCAAATAAAAAAAATGTGAAACCAAGATGGGATGCCAAAGAATTTCCCAAAGAACCAGTGACCGACCAATTGAAAGCTTTAGTGACAGGGTTTAATGACCCAGATTCAGATAGTTTAAAGATCTACCAGGACGCAACTATTTTTGCTGGAAGAATGAATAAAGGAATTATTATAAAACAAAATATTAAGCAGCAGGCATATGTCTTGTGTTCTTACGGCAAGCTTTGTCTTAATGATACAGAGCTTAACAAGGGAGACGGTGCAGAAATTGTGAATTTGCAAGAAATCTCCATCACCGCAAAAGAGGATTGTGAAGTTTTGCTAATCGATTTACCAAAATATTAAATCATGAAAAAAATTTTACTTTTAGGATCTGGGGAGCTGGGCAAAGAGTTTGTTATTAGCGCCAAACGTTTAGGCTGCACAGTAATTGCTTGTGATAACTACGCCAATGCCCCAGCAATGCAAGTTGCAGATGACTATAGAGTTTTTGATATGCTCGATGCAAAAAAATTATCTGAAACAATCGATTCAACAAAACCAGATTTAATTGTTCCAGAAGTAGAGGCAATCCGAACAGAGGTTTTGATAGATAAAGAAAAAGAAGGATATAGAGTAGTTCCAACTGCAAGAGCAACCAACCTTACCATGAATAGAGATAGAATTCGTGATCGTGCAGTAGAGCTGGGTCTGAGAACTGCAAAATTTGCATATGCCGAAACACAAGAGCAGTTAGTAGAAGAGGCAAAAAAAATAAATTATCCAGTAGTGGTTAAGCCAGTGATGAGTTCTAGTGGAAAAGGACAAAGTGTGGCTCAAGATGAAAAAGAAATAATTGAAAGCTGGAAATACGCCATAAAAGGAATGCGAGGAGATAGGCAGCGGGTAATTGTTGAGGAGTTTATCGATTTTGATTACGAAATTACACTATTAACTATTAAACAACAAAAAGGAGAAACTCTTTTTTGCAAAAGTATTGGACACGTGCAGCAGCGCGGCGACTATCAGTGGAGCTGGCAACCAGGCGCACCAGAAGCGGAAGAGGATGCTAAAAAAATGGCAAAAATAATCACGGATGATTTAGGTGGATCTGGAATATTTGGTGTTGAATTTTTTATTACCAAAAAAGGAGAAGTGATTTTTAGCGAATTGAGTCCGAGACCTCATGACACCGGAATGGTCACTATGTATACGCAAAATTTAAATGAGTTTGATCTTCATGCCAGGGCTATATTGGGCTTACCGATTCCAGAAATTAAATTATTAAGATCAGGAGCGAGTCATGTAGTTCTTGCTACTAAAGAAAGCGATAATTTCACTATTAGCGGAGTAGAAGATGCTCTGTCTATCCCAGATGTAGAAGTACGTATTTTTGGAAAACCTACCACAAGAGTAAACAGAAGGATGGCCGTAGTATTGGCCCCAACTGTTGATATTGCTCAAAAAGCTGCGGGAAAAATATCTATTAATTAAAATTTTATCAACAGGCACTTCGAAATTAATTTTACAGCGTCCTTATTTTAATTGTATAATTTTACAATGCATTTTGTAACTTTTGTAAAAAATAACAAAACCAATGTTGGTATTATAGAAAGCAACGATACTTTAATCGATTTGTCTTTTTATTCTCCAGAAATTCCCAATGATCTTAATCAAATTATAGAATCTAATTCTTTAGAAAAAATAAAAAATATTAAAAAAAATCCAAAAGCTGAATCGATTGTTAACAATAAGGATGTAACAATATTAGCTCCCATCCCAGTTCCGAGAAGAGATATTATTTGTGTTGGCCTTAATTACCATGATCATGCAAAAGAATTTCAAAGCTCAGGTTACGATACCAACACAAGCAAGAAAGCTGCACCAGACCATCCAATTATATTCACAAAAGCTACCACTTCGGTTATTGGCCCAGGAGAATCAATACCTTCTAAAAATGATCCAACTAATTCCATCGACTACGAAGGGGAGTTAGGACTGGTGATCGGAAAAAGATCTAGAAATATAAAAAAAGCGGATGCTTATGGTATTATTTTTGGCTACACTATTATTAATGATGTAACGGCAAGAGATTTGCAAAATTTACACAAGCAATGGTTTTTAGGAAAAAGTCCAGATGGTTTTTGCCCTATGGGACCAGCAATTGTAACCGCTGATGAAATTCCAGATGCTACTAAATTAAAATTAGTCACCAAAGTAAATGGTGAGGTTAGGCAAGACGCTATAGTTTCTGATTTGATATTTGATATTCCAACGTTAATTGAAACAATCACTTCAACTATGACGTTAATTCCAGGGGACATTATTGCCACTGGTACTCCAGTTGGAGTAGGTATCGGTTTTAATCCTCCCAAATTTATGAAATCCGGCGATAAAGTAAGTGTTGCAATTTCTGGATTGGGGGAATTAAATAACAACGTAAGTTAATCTAAACAAAGAAAGGGGGACGATATGAAAATTTTTAAAATTTTTTTATCAACTATAATTTCTTTTGTATTTACAGCGGGTCTATTTGGATCGGCTAATGCCAAAGAAAATATTGCATTTGGAGGATCAAATCCAGGTGGAGTTATGTATTACATGGTGGGAGCAGCAGGAACTATTATTTCTGAAAAATTACCACAGTATAACATTACTCAAGTAACAACGGGTGGTTCTACGGAGAATGCCAAAAGACTAATCAAAGGTGAATTGGATATGGGAATCGTTTACGGGGCTCATGTTTTTTTATCACAAAAACCAGAAGGACCTTTTAAAGATGGTGCTAAAGGCACTATGTTAAGAGGTGTAGCGAAAGCTTATTCAGGACCAACCTACTTTGTAACTCTTCCAGGAAATAAAATTAAAAAAATATCCGACCTATCTGGAAAAAAAGTTGCGATGGGACCTCCAGGATCTGGAACGGTTTTTAACTGTACTAATATGTTAAAAGCAGCTGGTAACCTTAATAAGATCAAAGCTAGCTACTTAACTTTTGCAGATGCAGGAAGAGCTTTAGCAAATGGCCAAGTCGATGCTATTTGTCAATCATCAGCTCCAGCAGCAGCAGTAAAAGAACTTGCAGAAACAAAAGGTGCTTTAGTTATTCCTTTTAGCGATGCAGAACTAACAAAAATTACCATGAGTGGTTATAGTAAAGGAACTATGCCTGCAGGAACTTACAAAGGTGTTCCAGCAATAGACCTTCCTTACTTAACTGTTTATTGGGTTGCGCATGAAAGAGTCTCAGCAAAAGCTGTTCAGGACATCCTGAATCTTGTCTATCAACCAGACATTAGAGCTAAATTGGCTGCAGGACATAAAGCGTGGAAACAAATGGCTCCAGATACTAAAAACTTTGAAGCTCTAGGAGTTCCTATGCATCCAGGTGCAGTTGCTTATTACAAATCTAAAGGTTTGTATCATAAGTAATAATTAACAATATTTAAAAGGCTGTTTTTAAATTTTAGAAACAGCCTTTTGATATAAAGATCACAATGAAATTTTTAGATTGGTTTCCTGAGATTGAGGTTAAAGGAAGAAAACTTACCGGTTCCTACAAAGTTATTTTTGGATTAATCGCTGCAGGTTTTTCTGGTTTTTATTTATACACTTCAGGCTTTGGCCTTGTATCTTCAGAGACCAACAGGGCTTTCTATCTTTTGTTCACCGCTATACTGGTTTTTTTAAGTTATCCTTTGGGAAAAAAATCTTTAACGGGCAAACCCACAATTTTTGATTTTATTTTAATTATTTTAGTAACGGTATCTATTGTGTACTGGGTGGATCAGTATGTTCCTTATGCAATGAATCGTGTTAGCGATCCAAACAATTGGGATACGGCTATGGGTATTATTGCAATTTTAGCGATAGTCGAAACAAGCAGAAGAGCTTTAGGTTGGGCTATACCTATCATCTGCCTTGTATTTTTATTACAACTTTACTACGGTTCTTATCTTCCGGGAAAATTAAGTCATTCTGGATTGCCATTTATTAGAATTATTGAATTCACTTTCTCAACCCAAGAAGCAATGTTCGGAGTAATCACATCTACCTTTGCAACTTTTGTTTTTCCATTTATGATTTTTGGAGCTTTTTTAGAAAGAAGTGGAGCGGGAGCCTTTTTTATGGATCTTGCAACTTCCTTAACTGGAAAATGGAGAGGTGGTCCTGCTAAGATTGCAGTATTTAGCTCTGCTCTTTTTGGTTCTATTTCAGGATCATCGGTAGCTAATGTTGTTGCCTCAGGAACTTTTACAATACCAATGATGAAAAAAGTAGGATTTCAAAATCATCATGCAGGAGCCATTGAAGCCATTTCTTCGACCGGTGGACAGATTATGCCTCCGATTATGGGAGCCGGTGTTTTTATTTTAGCAACTCTAACAGAAACTGATTATTTAACCATTGCGGGAATGAATGTCATTCCAGCAATTTTATTTTTTGTCTTTATTATGCTTATGGTCGATTTAGAAGCTGTAAAAGGCGGCTTAAAAGGATTGCCCATTAAAGACGTACCTGATTTTAAAAAAGTTATAAAAAAAGGATGGCACTTTTTTATACCTTTAATTTTAGTGATCACTTTATTGTTCAATGGTTTTTCTCCAGATTACGGTGCTTTTTGGGGAATTATTTCAACGCTAGTCTTGTCTTGGAGAAACAAAGAAACTGCCATGGGACCCAAAGATATTTTTATTGGTTTAATTAAAGGAGCTCAAAGTAATGCAGCAGCAGGAGCTGCCATTGGAAGTTTAGGAATTATTATTGGAGGAATTATCTTATCTGGTTTAGGACTAAAATTTTCTGCAGTTCTGGTTGAATTTTCTGGAGGAAGTTTAATTGTAACAGTTTTGATGGTTACTTTAATATCAGTTATTATCGGGATGGGTAGTAGCACAACTGGTTCTTATATTATTTTAGCAGTAGTAGCGGCTCCAGCTCTAATCCAGTTGGGAGTTCCTGAAATCCCAGCTCATCTTGTAGTTTTTTATGCCGCATGCCTGTCTAATATTACACCACCTGTTTGTGTTTCAGCTTTTGCAGCTGCAGCAATTGCCAAAGCAGACCCAATGAAAACAGGATGGGCGGCTTTAAAATTTGGAACCACCTTAGTTCTTATTCCTTTAAGCTTTGTTTACGTTCCCGAATTATTATTACAAGGAGAGTTGCACAGAATTGTTTTGGTAGCTATTTGTTATGGAATTGGTTACGCAACTTTAGCAGTGGCCATACAAGGAATAGATTATTTCTTCGGTAAAATTAATAACTTTGCGAGAATTTTATTTTTACTGGTTTCGGTCTGCCTCTTATTTCCATTAATTTATTGGTTGAAAGCAGTTGGCTTCGTACTTTTAATTGTTGCGTATGCACTCATTAAATTTGGAAGAAAAAAAATTATTATTAGCAATTAGATACTTATAAATTTTTTTATTAAATGTTTAAGATCTTTTGGTTGTTCCAAGTGAATAGTCTGAATTCCAACCTTTTCTGCACCCTTGATGTTTTCAATTTTATCATCAATAAACAAAGATTCTTCAGGTACAAGATTAAATTTTTGTATAGCCAGTTCGTAAATTTTTATATCTGGTTTGGCCAAACCAACATCTCCAGAAATAATTTTATCATCAAACTGATCAATATAACTATTTTGCAATCTGTATTTTTCAAATTGGTCTCCTGGGAAATTGCTTAAGAGATAGATCGGGTACCCTTGTTTTTTTAATTTTAAGGCAATGTCGATATTTTCATTATGGTTGCATTCAATCATTTCTAAAAATCTACCGTAAAAAGCATCTATTGCTGCTTTATATTGAGGGTGCTGTTTTACCATAGGTTCAGCCGCTTTGCTTGTATCGTAAACTAAGTCTTGTTGAATATGCCATTCCCATGTACAAATATTTTTTAAAAAATAATCCACCTCCTCTTCATTCTTTAAAATTTTAAGAAATAGATTTTTAACACTAAACTTAACCAACACTTGTCCCACATCAAAAATAATTTTTTTAATAGCCATTACGATTAAGCTAAATCTATTGCGTGTTTTTTAAGCGTAGGTAGATCAATGTGATCTAATGTTTTGATATTTGTGCTCCGGATATAAACTTTGCAGGGATGACCAGCTTTCACAGCTTTGGCATACCAACTTGCGCAAACACACCAGTTGTCCCCATTTTTTAAGCCTTCAAAATTGTATTCAGGTCTTGGAGTGATCAGATCATTTCCATTATCTTTTAGCCAAATTAGGAAATCATCACTAACTTTCGCGCAGACCGTATGAGTCCCCTTGTCATTCTCATCAGTATTGCAACAACCGTCTCTATACCATCCAGTTACGGGATCAGTTGAGCATACTTCTAGCTCTTCTCCCAGAATATTTTTTTGCTTACCTGTTTTATTCATGAAAAACATTAGAGATTGATTTGTCTATTTTTGCATTGAAAGAAAAAGATCTTCGCTCTCCCTCTACTGAAAAAGGGTAGGCAGTATGCATTAGGTAGTTTGGAAAAAACAATAAATCACCAACTTTTGGTTTGTGATTAAAAATACTTTGGTTCAAAAACATCCTACTTCCGTTGATAAAATCAATAGACCCGTTGGTTTGGTATTTTTTTTTACTTTTGTTTAAATTTTTGGGAAGTTTTAAATAGCCAACGCCAGATATGTCGCCATCATGAAAATGAATAGGATTGTAGTCATTTGCAAATTGACGGACTACCCAAAAGTTTTTGAGTATAATTTTTTTTGTAATTTTTCCAGTGCTTTGTTTGACAAAATCTCTGATATTAGATTCAAAAAACTTCTTTAAAAATTTGTTAACAAATACTTTTGGCAGCTCTATTTCTTGCTCTACTTCACCAGCTAATTTTTTTGAATAATTGTATTTTTTTGACAAAATTTTATTAGCTACTATCTTATCAACCTCTTTATTGATTAGATTAAGAAGAGTATTAGGCAGAGATAGTTTGGCCATCCTTGGCCCAAAGGGACTTAAAATTTTTATACTCATAGTTTGGTAGGATTTGGCTGTCCTTTGTAAACTATTTCTGGATCAAATTTTTTTTCACTTTCTTCAAATTTCATTTCAATGGGATCTTTTTTTTCATCTAGTGGAATAGATCTATAAAAACATGAGTTATATCCCACATGGCAACTTGCACCATCCCCAATATCAACGGATATCCAAACCGCATCTTGGTCATCATCAATACGTATGGATTGAACCTTCTGCACAAACCCACTTGTTTTTCCTTTGTGCCAAATGCTTTTTCTTGATCTGCTCCAGTAGTGAGCCTCTTTTGTTTCAATAGTTTTTTTTAGAGATTCTTCATTCATATAACCGTGCATGAGAATTTCTTTGGTCTTAAAATCTGTTGTGATTACAGGAATCAGTCCATTTTCATCAAATTTAGGCGATAAAAATTTACCCTCTTCTACTTCGTGTACTGATTTTCTTTCCTTAAACATGATCGGGACAATATAACTATTTTAAAAAATACATATATATTATAAATTCAAAATAATGAAAAACGTTACAGACATTAAGCATAAAATTTTAGAACAAATCTCTAAAGAAGAGGCTGAAAAGGCTATTAAAACTATTTTAAAATATATAGGTGAAGACCCAAATAGAGAAGGTCTTATCGAAACTCCCAAGAGAGTAATTAAGGCATTCGAAGAATATTTCGGTGGATACTTAATAAATCCAGATAATTATTTAGAAAAAACATTTGGTGACGTGGAAGGTTATGACGATATGGTGATCCAAAAAAATATATCTATCCATAGCCATTGCGAGCATCATATGGCGCCCATTATTGGCGTTGTTCATGTTGCTTATATTCCTTCAGAAAAAGTGGTTGGTTTAAGCAAATTGGCAAGAGTAGTAGATGCTTATGCTAGAAGACTGCAAACACAAGAGCGTTTAACGATGCAGATTGCAAACTCCATTTTCAAAGGATTAAAGTCTCACGGATCAGCAGTTAGTATCGACGCAGAGCATCAGTGCATGACTACAAGAGGCATTCGAAAAGAAGGGGCAACTACAATTACAAATTATTTTACTGGTGTGTTTCGTGACAGTCAGAATCTTCAAAAACGTTTTTTGACTTATATAAAAGACTAGCAATATATTATTATGATCAAAGTCCCACAAAAGTTCGATCATTTAAAAAAAATCTACGTAGACACAACTCATGTTGTTACTGAAATGGATCATCCAAGAGTTTATTATACAATCAAGCCAGAAGTTGGTTACGTAATATGCGGATACAGCAGTATATGCTTTGTATTAAAAGAAGATGCGGATTTGGATACGGAAAAAGTTTTTGTATTTAATGAAAGAGAAAATAAAAGATTATTGAAAGAATCTGCATGAGCAAATTCAAAGCTATCGTTGTTAATCAAGTAGGAGATAATTTTACTAGAGAAATAAAAGAAATTGATCATTCTTTTTTGAAAGATGGTGAGGTAACTGTTAAGGTGGAGTATTCTAGTCTTAATTACAAAGACGGAATGATTTTAAAAAATGGCGGAAAGTTAGTAAAAGAATATCCGCACATTCCAGGAATTGATTTTGCAGGCACAGTAGAACAAAGTTCAGATGCAAAGTTTAAAGCAGGAGACAAAGTTATATTAACTGGCTGGAGAGTGGGCGAGGCTTATTTCGGTGGTTACTCACAATATGCGAAAGTTAAAAGCAAGTTTTTGGTTAAAACACCAGAAGGCATTTCCAATAAGGATGCTATGGCTTTAGGAACAGCGGGTTTTACAGCACTTCTTTGTGCTTTTGCAATTCAGGCAAGAGAAACTATTTTATTGGGAGAGCCAGTTAAAGATGTTTTGGTAACAGGTGCAACCGGTGGCGTTGGAAGCGTTGCGGTAATGGTGCTTTCCAAAATGGGTTACAACGTAACCGCTGTTACTGGAAAAAAAGACAAGATAGATTTTTTAAAAAATCTTGGTGCCAACCAAATAATAGATCGTTCTGATATTGATCAAGATTCAAAACCATTAGAAGCGGCCTTGTGGGATGGGGTAGTAGATACTGCTGGAGGAAAAATATTATCACGAGCTCTTTCGCAAACTAGACAAAATGGAATTGTTGCCGCATGTGGTTTAGCGAGCAGCTTTAAGTTAGACACAACAGTCATGCCCTTTATTATAAGAGGGGTCAAATTATGGGGAATAGATTCTGTGATGTGTTCTGAGAAAAGACGAGAGTTTGTTTGGTCGCAAGCCAAACATTTAATTGATTTTACTAAGCTGCATCAAGCTACTCAAATTTGGTCTTTGGAAGATTTGCTAAAATTATCCTCTAATATTTTAAAAGGAGAAATTTCCGGCAGAGTTATTGTTGACGTGAATAAATAATTATATGGATTGGGATAAATTAAAAATTTTTCATGCAGTTACACAGGCTGGTAGTTTTACCAAAGCAGCTGA
The DNA here is from genome assembly GCA_963925905.1 of uncultured Pelagibacteraceae bacterium. Classification (GTDB taxonomy): domain Bacteria; phylum Pseudomonadota; class Alphaproteobacteria; order Pelagibacterales; family Pelagibacteraceae; genus IMCC9063. The sequence goes on along the minus strand of CAWUVR010000070.1, from coordinate 8,163 downwards.
AGTATTAAATTTAAGTCAATCTGCAATTAGCAGACAAATTCAATCCTTAGAATACGAACTTAAAACTACTCTGTATGAACGTCATGCACGTGGACTTTCGTTAACTGAGAATGGTGAGGTTTTGTACAAAACTGCAAACGAAGTAATTTCTAAAATTAAAGATGTCGAGTCAGACTTGATGGATAAAAAAGACAAACCATCTGGAAAGATCGTGGTCACCACAGTGGTTGGCTTTGGTGGAATTTGGTTAACACCTCGTATTCAAGAATTTATGGAAAAAAATCCAAATATTGAAGTTGAGCTAATTGTAACGGATCAAGAATTGGATTTGAGTACCAGAGAAGCTGATATTGCGATTTGGATGAGACAACCGAAGCAATTAAATTATATTCAGAAAAAAATTATTGATATCAATTACCATATTTACGGTTCTTCTAAATATTTAGAAAAACATGGAGTACCAAGAACGGTAAAAGACTTAGACAAACATAAATTGATCACTTATGGACGCGGAACTCCCTCTCCACTTTCGCAAAAAGAATGGATATTAAAATTAGGCACTAAAACAAAAAGAAAATCTGTGATGAAAGTGAATAATATTTACGCACTGCTTCTTGCGGTTGATAGCGGCGTTGGATTGGCAGCTCTACCAGATTACATGGTCACTGGAAGAAGCGGGCTAGTCAAAGTACTTGGTGATACTAGCGGTCCCAAGTATGAAGCACATTTTGTCTACCCGCAATCTTTAAAAAATGTAGCAAGAGTTCAAGCTTTTAGAGATTTTATCTTTAGTAAAGTTAATGAGTGGAAATTTTAGCCATTGATTATTTGCATGAATAATAAAAATCATTTAAGATAATTCTTAATTATGAAATTGATCACTGCAATTATAAAACCAAGTAAAGTTGAAAGTGTTAAAAACGAACTTGCAAAAGTTGGCGTGACTGGAATTACTTTAACTGATGTGAAGGGGTTTGGTCGTCAAAAAGGCCATAAGGAAGTTTATAGAGGAACTGAAATAGAGGTTTCATTCCTATCCAAATCCAAATTAGAAATTGCTGTTACAGATGAAAATTTAGATAAAGTTATTAAAGCTATAGAAACAGCGGCCCAAACCAACGAAATAGGTGATGGTAAGATATTTGTTACCGATCTAACAAAGGTAATAAGAATACGAACTGGTGAGAGTGGACCAGAGGCTATTTAGTCATAAAAAATACTTTCAAAAAAAATTTAAACTACAGTAAGTTATGAACAAGGAGATGATTTGATTTCTTATTTTTCAGGTTTGTTAGTAGGTTTTTTTGTAGCTCTGCCCGTAGGAGCTATCGCCATGATATGCATTACCAGATCTTTGCAGTATGGAAAAATGTCCGGTTACTTTTCTGGACTCGGCGCTGCAGCTGCAGACATGGTATACGGCTTAATTGCAATTTATAGCTTAACCGCTATTTCAGGACAATTACTAGTGAACCAACCAGTCTTGAGATTGGCAGGAGGACTTTGCATTATATTTATCGGCACTAGAATGATGGTACAACAAAATAAATCGGAAGATAACATGGTGGTTACGCATGAAACCAATATCAAAGATTTTGTATCTACTTTTTTTATTACCTTAAGCAATCCCATAACCATGATTGCTTTTGTTGCAGCACTTTCTAATTTTAATTATTTATTTAATGAAATAAATTTTATTCATTCAACTATTATTGTTCTCGGAATATTTTCAGGATCTATGTTGTGGTGGATTATTTTGGTAAATATATCCCTTCATTTTAAAAAATATTTAAGCGATTTGTATATAAAGAGAATTAATATGGTATCTGGTTTTTTTATTCTTTGCTTTGGCCTTTATTTAATTATATCTATTCAGTCTTAAATGATTTCATTTTTACAAAACGCTTTTTATTTCATTTTACTCATATCTGTTGTTGTTTTTATTCATGAGTATGGACATTATTATTATGCCAAAAAGTACAAAGTAACTGTTACAGATTTTTCTATTGGTTTTGGAAAAGAGTTATTTGGATGGTTTGATAAAGATGGAACGCGATGGAAAGTTTGTCTCATTCCTCTCGGTGGCTACGTTAAATTTTTTGGTGACAGTAATTCCGCAAGTAAGCCTGTAAAGCTAAATGAATTTAATTCCGATGACCATTCTAAATTGCTAACTACCAAGCCCTTGTATCAAAGAGCGATTATTGTTGCGGCAGGACCCATGGCAAACTTTGTTTTGGCAATTTTTATTTTTTCTTTAATCTTTATGATTAGTGGAAAAGATAGCTCCATACCTGTTATCCAAGAGGTTCAAAAGGAAAGTCCCGCAGAAATTGCTGGCTTAAAATCGGGAGATCAAATTTCTTTTGTTAATAATACAAAAATTGAAAGCATTAGAGATGTTTCTGCATTCATTAATGTACCTGGCAATAATGAAGTTCGAATTACTGTTAAAAGAAATTCTCAACTTTTGGATTTTGACATTAAGCCAAATATTACTGAAGGAACAGATTCGCTTGGAAACAAATCTCAGAGAAAAATAATTGGTATTAAAATTACCCCTTTAAATAACAAAATTGATAGAGAAAGACTTGGTCCTGCAAAAGCCATTTATTATGCATTTAAAGAAACTTACAAAACAGTGACCATGACCTTAAGTTATTTGGGAAAAGTCATTGTCGGATCGGCTAGTCCAGATCAATTGGGAGGTCCAATTAAGATAGCTCAAATTACAGGCCAAGTGGCAGAGCATGGTTTTATGCCATTTCTTTCAATAATGGCGTATATCTCCATAAGTCTTGGTTTGATTAATTTATTTCCCATTCCACTTCTTGACGGGGGTCATTTGCTTTTTTACTTAATTGAATTTATCAGGGGAAAACCATTGAGCGAACGAATCCAAGAGTATTTTTATAGATTTGGCTTTTTCGTACTCTTTTCATTGATGTTTTTTGCCACTTTTAATGATTTAAAGGGAATTGGTATTTTTTAACAAAAATCAATTAAATCAGTAATTTATTTCTATATTTGCCAAGCAAGCACTACCTATTGTGCCTACAAATTAACAAAACACTAAATTTTTATTGATTTTCCAGCATATTTGACGATATTGAAAATATAACGATTCGAAAGGGCTAAAAATGAACAAAAAACAACTAGTTGCTAAAATCTCATCTACGATGAATCTTAGCAAAGCAGACGCAGAGAGAACGTTTGACGGTATGACTAATATCATTTTAGACGCTTTAAAAAGTGATGAATCAGTGAAAATCGCTGGTTTTGGTACTTATAAAGTAGCTAAAAGAAAAGCTAGACAAGGAAGAAACCCAAGAACTGGTGAAACTATTCAAATTTCAGCATCTCAAAAAGTTAAGTTTTTACCTGCAAAAGCTTTGAAAGAAATGTTCAATAAACAAGGATAATTTTTTTATTAAAAAACAGCCTTAGATTAATTTTTAAGGCTGTTTTTTTTTGTCCTTTTTATATCCACACTAAAAGTTATTGATTATCCAAGTTAAAATTCTATAAATTTATTAAGATTAATTATTAAGGAGATATAATGTTTTCACAAAAGCTAAATCAGAAATTAGACGAATACCATTTATTAAAACACCCATTTTACCAAGCGTGGAATGAAGGAAAACTAACAAGAGAAATTATCAAAGATTATGCTGAGCAATATTATCAGCACGTAAAAGCTTTTCCTCGATACATTAGTGCAACTCATTCTTTGTGTGAAAACATCGAACAAAGAAAAGTGTTGTTAGAAAATTTAAACGAAGAGGAAGATAGAGACAACGATCATCCTAAATTGTGGAAAAATTTTGCATTAGCTATGGGAGCGGATGCTAACGAAATTGAAAACAAACCACAGGAAAAATTCACATCTGAAATGATCGAAAATTTTTTCAAGCAAGCAAGATCTAGCTATGCAGAAGGTCTTGGATCTTTCTTCACTTATGAAAGACAAGTTCCGGAAATTGCTGAAACAAAAATTCAAGGATTAAAAAAACATTATGGAGTTACTACTGCAGAAGGCTTGATGTTTTTTGAAGTTCACAAAGGCGCTGACGTTGTTCATAGAGAGGAGTGTGAAAAACTTCTTAATGAATTGACAGAAGCTGAGCAAAAAAAAGCAGAAATCTCTGCTTTGACTACTGCTAAATTTATGTGGAACTTTTTATCAGGAGTTTCTATTAAGCACGGCATACCTTTAAAAGTAGCAGCTTAAAAAAAATTTTAGTTAATAAAATCGGCGCAGCTAAATTCTAGTTGGGCCGATTTTTTTATAAAAATTATGACAAACAAACCAACAACAAAACCAAACAATCCTAACTTTTCATCAGGGCCCTGCGCCAAGAGACCTGGATGGAATATTCAAAATTTAAGAACAGATACCCTAGGAAGATCACACCGAGCCAAACTTCCAAAACAAAGATTGTTAGAAGTTATTAATCTTTCAAAAGAAATTATGAAACTTCCAGATGATTACAAGGTTGGAATTGTAGCTGGATCCGATACGGGAGCGATTGAAGCTGCGATGTGGTCTTTACTTGGGAAGACGGGTGTAGAAATATTAGCGTGGGAAAATTTTGGTAACGATTGGTTAAAAGATTTAAAAGATCAGTTAAAGCCTAATAATTTAAAAATACATAAAGCTGATTACGGAAAAATCCCTGATCTTAAGGGTTTAGATTTTAGCAATGATATTATTTTTAATTGGAACGGTACTAGTTCCGGTGTTTGCGTTCCCAATGCAGATTGGATACCCGATGATAGAACAGGACTTACAATTTGTGATGCGACTTCAGCTGTTTTTGCTTTAGAAATGGACTGGAAAAAACTTGATGTGATTACGTGGTCTTGGCAAAAAGTGTTAGGTGGAGAAGCTGCTCATGGAATGATCGCGCTGTCGCCAAAAGCCATTGAAAGACTATCCACCCACCAGCCTAGCTGGCCTATTCCAAAAATATTCAAATTAGCAAGTAATATGAAGGTTGCGGAAGGAATTTTTAAAGGAGAAACTATCAATACTCCTTCTATGCTTTGTGTAGAGGATGCTCTTGATTCCTTAAATTGGATCAAAAGCATAGGCGGAATAGACGGCGCTATTAAAAAATCAAAGTCTAATTTGGAAGTTATTAAGAAATGGGTTCAAAATAAACCATGGATTGATTTTTTAGCCGAAGACCCTTCCACGATATCTTCTACTAGCATCTGTCTAAAAATTACTGATGAGTGGTTTTCGAAATTGAGTGAAGATGAAAGGACTGCTAAACTTAAGGAAATCAATTCATTATTAGAAAAAGAAGGAGTTGGCTATGACATTAACTCTTACCGTACTGCACCTCCAGGTTTTAGAATTTGGGGTGGGGCTACGGTAGAAAGTTCTGATATTGAGACGTTATTACCCTGGATTGATTGGGCTTACACAACTATAAAACAATAAATGTTCAAAGTTCTTATTGCAGACAAACTAAGTGCAGAAGCGGTTCGTATATTTACGGACAATGGAATCGAAGCCATTGTTAAAAACGGTTTAGACGAAGCTGCTTTAATTAAAGAGTTACAAGAGTGTGATGGTCTTGTCGTCCGGTCTGCAACAAAAGCTACTAAAAAAGTCATCGAGTCTTGTGCTAAGCTAAAAGTTATTGGTAGAGCCGGTATCGGAGTTGATAACGTCGATTTAGAAGCAGCAACTAGCAACGGAAAAGTTGTCATGAATACTCCGTTCGGAAATTCTATTACTACAGCAGAACATGCGATCACATTAATTTTATCTACAGCAAGACAAATTCCTTTTGCAAGTCAGACCACTCATGAAGGCAAATGGGAAAAATCTTCTATTAAAGGAATAGAAGTAACAGGAAAGTATTTAGGAATTATTGGTTGTGGAAATATTGGAACTATTGTTGCGCAAAGAGCTCTAGGTTTGCAATTTAAAGTATTGGCATTTGACCCTTTCTTACAAGACAAAAAAGCAGAAGAATTGGGAGTGGAAAAAGTTTCTTTAGATGATTTATTTAAACGTTCAGACTTTATTACTTTGCATACACCACTTACTGAAAAAACAAAAAATATTATAGGTAAAGATTCATTTCCTAAAATGAAAAAAGGCGTTCGTATTATCAACTGCGCAAGAGGCGGTCTGGTGGACGAGGATGCTTTAAAAAAAAATTTAGATAGCGGACATGTTGCAAGCGCAGCTTTAGATGTTTTTGTTAATGAACCACCAATAGGAAGTTCATTGCTTGGAACTAAAAATCTTATTTTAACACCGCACTTAGGAGCTTCCACCACAGAAGCCCAAGAAAAAGTTTCTTTGCAAATTGCCGAACAAATTAGTGACTTTTTAAAAACGGGTGCAATTATGAATGCGGTTAATACTTTTTCTTTAACTGCAAAAGAACACTCCTCCGTTAAACCTTATCTTTCATTATGTTCTACGCTAGGCGGTTTTGCCGGACAGCTAACCGAAAACGCCATCAAATCTATTCAAGTAGAGTTTGAGGGTCAGGCAGCAACAATCAACACACAACCGCTTTTACAAACAATTGTTTATTCTCTATTAAAGCCAACTATGGACAATGTGAATGTGATTAATTCTTTATTAGTTGCAAAAAGTAAATCAATTGAAATTTCTGAAGTTAAGCATCAAAAGCAACCTGAATATCAAACCTTAATTAAGCTAACTGTTACTACAGATAAACAAACCCGATCTGTATCGGGAACTTTGTTTGCAGGAAAACCAAGAGTAGTGGAAGTTAAGGGAATCGAAATTGACGCTCAATTATCTAAGCACAATTTATATATTAGCAACGAAGACAAACCTGGTTTTATTAAGGATCTTTCTAAAATATTGGCAGACAACAATGTCAACATAGCAACTTTTAACTTAGGCAGAAAATCCTCAGGTGGAGAGGCGATTGCATTAATTTCTACTGATAGCGCAATTGAAGCTTCCGTTTTAGAAAGTATTAAAAAAATTCCTTTAGTAATTCAGGCAAAATACTTAAGTTTTAATGATCAATAAAGATCAGGTTGTTACTGTCGTTGATTCAAAGCCTATAGCTATTGAAGATATAAAATCTTATATCACTAAAACTTTTTCCCTAGAAATTTCGGATACCACAAAACTATCAGACGTTGCCTGTGATTTTTATGCCCCTTCTATTTCTGATACGCAAAAACTAGAGTTAAGAAAATACTTTTTCTTACAAAAACTAGACTGTTGTATTCAGCCAGTAGAAACAAGGGATAAAAAAATTCTCCTTTCTGATATGGATGCTACGATTATTGAAAACGAAACCTTGGATGATCTAGTTAAAATTAGTGGTGTCACAGCTAATATCGATGAAACGAGTAGATTAGCCATGGAAGGTAAAATTGATATACGAACAACCTTAAGTCTTAGAGTCAATTATTTAAAAAATAAACCAAAATCATTAATTGATAAAGTTTTGCTAGGAATTAAATTTCACCCAGGTTCACAAACACTTGTGCACACCCTTAATAGCAAAGGATTTATCACCTGTCTTATTACTGGAGGTTTTGCACCCATCTCTACTTATGTTGGAAATAAGTTGGGATTTCAAAATGTAATTAGCAATGAATTTAAATTTGAGGGAGATGTTTTTACGGGAGAGTATATTCCTATTACTGGAGAAAAAAATTCTAAATTAAATTATTTAAATAAAATAACAGAAGAAAAAAGTATTTCTAAATTACAGGTGGTTGCAATTGGAGATGGTGCCAATGACCTTGGAATGTTAACCAATTCTGGTCTTGGTGTTGGTTATCACGCTCATCAAATAGTGAAAGATAGCGTGGAACATCAGATACTGTTTAATGATCTTACAACTCTTTTGTATTATTTGGGAATTTCAAAACAGGAGTTTGCATCATGAAAATAAAAACAGTGAAACAACTAGTAGATGACGCAATGAAAGTCGTCAAAACTATTAAGCCAGAGGAAGTTAAAAAACTACTAGAAGATAATCAGAATAATTTATTAATCGATATTCGCGATATTAGAGAGCTATGGAAATCAGGAACGGTAGATGGCGCCAAACACATCCCAAGAGGTATGTTGGAGTTTTGGTTGGATCCAGAAAGTCCTTATTACAAACCTGAATTAAAACCTGAACTAACTAAAATACTATT
>CAWUVR010000069.1:0-4842 GCA_963925905.1 uncultured Pelagibacteraceae bacterium | reverse complement strand
CAATAAAAAAATATTTAAAAAAAAAATGAGAAAATTTATAAATTTTAATTCTAATTTATTTAATTATCTTGGAATTGATTTGGTTGCAGCTCCTGTTCTGGACCTTTTTCACAAAAATAAATCTGCTGTTATTGGTGATAGGGCTTACTCCAGTAACGTTAGGGAAGTTCAGTCTATCGCTAAAATCGTTATTAGCGAGTACGGAAAAAAAGGAATCTACACTATTGGAAAGCATGTTCCTGGGCACGGTCTATCTGATCAAGATTCACATTTTATTTTGCCCATTATTAAGGAAAGTAAGCAATTTTTAATGAATAATGATTTTGCTTGTTTTAAGGATATAAACCCACATTTTTTTATGACAGCCCATATTGTTTATGAAAAATTTGACAAAAATAATCCCGCAACTTTTTCATCTATCATTATCAACGATTTGATAAAAAAAGATTTTAAATACAAGGGAATTGTTATGTCAGACGACATCTGCATGAAGGCTCTTAGAGGATCTGTTGAAGAAAGAGCCCGAAAATCTTTGCAAGCAGGTTGTGATATAGTTTTGCACTGTAATGGAAATTTTAAGGAAATGACCAAATTACTAAGTGTGGTAAAACCAGCGAACGATCTGTTGTTGGCTAAAATGATTAAAATCTTTAATTATCATCTATAATTTAGTACGCTTTTTTTATGCAAGAGAATCACGCTGAAGTTTTAACGGAAAGCTTTAAATTAAATGTAGATAACTATGAGGGTCCATTAGATCTTTTGCTGGATCTAGCAAAAGCTCAAAAAGTTGATCTAATGCAGATATCCATCGTGCAACTTGCCGATCAATACATCGATTATATCTCTAAGATAAAAGACAATTTGGAGTTGGCTGCTGATTTTTTAGTAATGGCATCTTGGCTTGCTTACTTAAAATCAAGATTATTACTACCAGATAACTTTGATGATGATTTCTCTGCCATTAAAATGGCGGAAAAATTAAAGCTTCAACTTAGAAAGCTGGAAAGCATCCGTTTGCTTTCGGATCTATTAATGAGCAAACCAAAATTAGGTTTTGAAGTTTTTATGAGAGCAATGAGAGAGGGCATTAAGCCCATTAACAAATCAGAATATAGCGTTTCTCTTTATGAGCTAATTAAAGCATACGCTGACTTTAAAAGAAAAGAAAATTTTTCTTCTATTAGTATTAAAAAACTTCCAGTTTATACCATGGAAGAGGCTATAAAAATGATAACCAAAATGTTTGATCAAATAAAAGAATGGTGCGATATAAACAGCATTATTCCTAAAAACTTTTTAAAAACTAAAAAATTAAAAAAATCTGGCTTGTCAGGAACTTTTGCTGCTAGCTTAGAATTGGTTAGGGAAGGAAAGCTTTTAATTAAACAAGAGCAAGCTTTCGAAGATATTTATATAAAGTCAAAAAATTAAATTTTATGTCTACTATTGATAAAAAAGAGAAAAAAATTATAGAAGCGTTTTTATTTGCCGCTGATGAGCCGCTTGATCTCGAAACATTAAAATCTAAAGTTAAAAAAAATACAGATGTTATGCAGATAGTGGATGATTTGCAGAAAGACTATCAGGACAGAGGTATCAATCTAATCAAACTTGCAAATAGATGGTCTTTTAGAACTTCGACTGACCTAGCAGATCAGTTACGTGAAGAAGTCACAAGTCAAAAAAAATTATCAAAAGCTGCAGTGGAAACGCTTGCCATTATCGCTTACCATCAACCTGTAACAAGATCTGAAATAGAGGAGATTAGAGGCGTTTCTTTTTCGACTGGTACTATGGAGGTTTTGTTTGAGCTGGGATGGGTAAAACCAGCCGGAAGAAAAGACATTCCTGGAAAACCATTGGCCTATGGAACTACTGACTCTTTTTTAAGCCATTTTAATTTAAACAGCCTTGAAGATTTGCCAAATTCTGAAGAACTTATGGCTGCGGGCTTAATTGACAGCAGGGTAGACAGCTCCATTTTTGGCACTTCTAAATTTGTTAAAGAGGAAGATTCTAAAAAAGAAAATATATTCACTAATATTGACGATATGATTAGCGATACTCTGGATCCAAAAGAGCAGAATAATGAGGAAGACGAAGACGAGGAAGATAGCGAAGATGATGAGGACGAGGATAGCGATAAGCAAAAATAGATATTGTTTTTTTAAAAATTTTTAGATAGAATTCAGTTATATGAGCATTGGTTTTTGGCAAATAGCAATAGTAGTAGCCCTAGTGGTTCTTCTTTTCGGAAGAGGAAAAGTATCTGAGTTAATGGGGGATGTTGCCAAGGGTATTAAGAGTTTTAAAAAAAACATGTCATCAGTTGAAGATTCTGACAATAAAAATCTTTCTGATAAAAATAACAAAAATTCAGAAAGTTAAGCTACAATGCCACAAATTGGGTGGTCTGAACTTCTAGTTATCGCAATTATTGCAATTTTAGTTATTGGCCCAAAAGACCTTCCTATTATAATGAAAAAGTTCGCTAGTTTTGCAAAAACTATAAAAGGTTACGCAAATCAATTTCAAGGAAGTTTGGAAAATATTGGCGACACAGAAATAGTTGATGTCCAAGACATTGAAAATAGCAAAAAAAAGAAAACAAAAAAAAAGAAATCTAAGTCAGATTCGTAATATTTGATGGCAAGTAAAAAATCTACGGTAATAGGTCACTTAAAGGAGTTGCGTTCCAGATTGTTCAAATCTGTTATTTTTTTGTTCGTTGCATTTATTATTTGCTATGTATTTGCGGACAAAATTTATTCATTTTTACTCGATCCCTATGTGCAAGCAACCAAAAACGATGTTACTCAAAGAAGAATGATTTTTACAGGTCTGCACGAAACTTTTCTAACCTATCTGAAGCTAGCTTTTTTTTCAGCTTTCTGCATTTCTTTTCCAATCATTCTGCTGCAAATCTGGAAGTTTATAGCTCCAGGATTGTACAAGAATGAAAAATTGGCTTTATTACCATTCTTGATTGCCACACCTATTTTGTTTATTTCTGGTGGTATGCTCGTTTACTATCTCATTATGCCAATGGCGATAAAATTTTTTCTTTCTTTTGAAACCACAGCTGCAATGTCTGGTCTTCCGATTCAGCTTGAAGCGAAAGTAGACGAATACCTTTCTTTGATAACTCGACTTATATTTGCATTTGGTCTAAGTTTTCAACTTCCAGTTTTGTTAACATTACTGGGAAAAGTCGGTTTTGTAACTTCAGACTATCTCAAAAAAAGAAGGAGATATGTTATTGTAATTATTTTTGCTGTTGCGGCCGTATTAACCCCTCCTGACCCCATAACTCAGATTGGTTTGGCATTGCCGTTGTTGCTCTTATATGAGGTGTCAATTTTCACAGTTAGGGCAGTAGAAAAAAAATAATGCTAAATTTAAAAGATATACGAAAAGATATCAATTTTTTTAAGAAAAAATTAGAAGCCAGATATATCAAGAATTCAGACGCTGCTCTTGATGAGTTGCTAGTAAATGATGAGAATCTCAGAAAAGTTTTAGATAAGCAACAAGAGTTGCAAAATCAAAGAAACACTATTTCTAAAAATTTATCTTTTGAAAAAGACAAAACTGGAGACAGCTTCAAAAAATTATCTAAGGAAGTTTCTGATATTAAGAATGAAATTTCTTCTTTAGAAGCAGAGGTAGTAAAGTTTCAAAATGCTATTAGTAGCACGTTATTTTCTTTGCCAAACATTCCTCTTGATGAGGTGCCTATTGCTAAAGATGATTCTGGAAATAAAGAAATAAAGAAATCAGGTAGTATAAAAACTTATGATTTCAAACCTTTGAGCCACGAAGTTTTGGCAAAAAACCTCGATTTAATTGATTTTGAAACGGCAGTAAACATGTCCGGTTCAAGATTTGTTATTTTAAAGAGAGATCTTGCAAAATTAGAAAGAGCCTTGATCAATTTTATGATCGATGTTCACACTAACGATAATGGCTATGATGAATATAACGTACCCATACTAGTGAATGAAAAATCAATGTTTGGTACTGGCCAATTGCCTAAATTTAAAGATGAACAATTTCAGACTAATAACAATCTTTGGCTAATACCAACTAGTGAAGTTTCTCTGACAAATATGGTTGCTGACAAAATTGTTAAATATGAAGACTTGCCATTAAGGTTTGTTGCATGCACACCTTGCTTTAGACTGGAAGCTGGAGCTGCAGGCAAAGATACGCAGGGCATGATGAGACAGCATCAATTTTCAAAAGTAGAGCTAGTTTCAATTATTCAGCCCGAGTTTAGAGCGGAAGAGTTAGAAAGATTACTTTCTTCTGCTGAAAAAATCCTAGATTTATTAAAATTACCTTACCGTGTTATGCTGTTATCAAGCGGAGACATGGGTTTTAGTGCAGAAAAGACTTACGATCTAGAAGTCTGGATTCCTTCACAAAACAAATATAGAGAAATCTCAAGCTGCTCTTCATGTTCAACTTTTCAATCGAACAGAATGAAAGCTAGATATAAAACTGTCGATAATAAAAATGAGTTGTTGGCGACTTTAAATGGCTCTGGTCTAGCGATTGGAAGAACAATCATTGCAATTTTGGAAAATTACCAAAATAAGGATGGCACAGTAACAGTTCCTGACGTTCTTCAGGGCTATATGTCGAAAAAAATTATTAGCTAATATTGAAAAAACTGCTGAAAATTTAATAAGTTTTTTTGCAACAATCAAATATATATTGTATATCAACGCTTAATTTAATTGGTCGGGTGCGTGAGAGGCTGAAACGAGTCGTTTGCTAAATGACCCTACGAGTAAAATTGTAGCGAGGGTTCGAATCCCTCCCTGACCGCCATTA
>CAWUVR010000068.1:0-3802 GCA_963925905.1 uncultured Pelagibacteraceae bacterium | reverse complement strand
TCTTCGCCAAATAACCTGTCTCCAGATATGGGCTGAAAATTACTAAAAATATTTTTAATATAAAATTCTGATCTTGGTCTACTGGCGTGTCTGGCGACTTTGGTTTTTTGCCAACCATCTAGATTCAAATAAATTTCATTTATTTTTTTATCAATTTCAGATTCAATATTTTGAATCTCTTCGTTTTTCAAAGATGAAAGCCCATCGTTCTCAAATGGATTTTTTAAAGTATCTATTTGGATGTCGAGATTTTCTAGTTCTTTTTCAAAATCTAAGTACTGCATTGTTTTATAAAATAAGTTTATCTATATGCTTTAAAATTAACACAATATATGCGTGATATAAAATAACAATTAATTTTCCATATAAATTTAACAGATGTGCCTAATTTACAGGCAATTTTAAATAAATTGACATTTGTTTTTTTTAGTCCATTTTAGCCGTTCTAAAAAAATGAGCTCAAAAAGCATTAGCGTAGAAAAATCAAAAATTAACGAAGAATTGTATAATTTCGTTAACAATGAAATAATTCCTGGAACAGGACTGGATCCAAATAAATTTTGGAAGGGCTTTATTGATTCTGCTAATTTATTGGCAATAAAAAATAAGGCACTGCTAGCCAAAAGAGACAGTACGCAAAAAAAAATTGATTCTTGGCACTCTGCTAACAAGGACAATTTTAGCCTCGAAAGTTATAAAAATTTTTTACAAGAAATTGATTATATAGTTGAAGAGCAAGAAGATTTTAAAATAGAAACTGAAAATGCAGATGACGAAATTTCTAAAATAGCAGGACCGCAACTTGTTGTGCCTGTAGATAATGCTAGATATGCATTAAATGCTGCTAACGCTAGATGGGGAAGTCTTTATGATGCGTTTTATGGAACTGACGTTGTTGCTGATGACAATGGTTGTGAAAAAACAAAATCTTACAATCCAAAAAGAGGCGCGAAAGTTATAGAAAAAGGAAGGGTATTTTTAAACCAAATTCTTGCTCTAGAAAAAGGAGATTGGAATGAAGCAGAAAGTTTTTCTGTTGAAAAAGGAAATCTAACTATACATTTATCAGACAAATCTAAAACAAATCTAAAAAATAAAGAAAAATTTATCGGCTACAGTGGAACCAAAGAAAATCCAGATAAAATTCTCTTAAAAAATAATTACCTGCATTTGGAGATCAATATTGATGCGAAACATGTCATTGGAAAAGACGACAAGGCAAATATCAGCGACATAATAATTGAATCCGCAATCTCGACGATAATGGATTTGGAGGATTCAGTAGCCGCAGTTGATGCTGGAGACAAAATTAGATGCTATCGCAATTGGCTTGGAATTATGACGGGAGATCTTCAAGCTGAAATGTCAAAAAATGGAAAAAAATTCTTTAGAAAGCTCAATAGCAATAGAGAATATTTGGATGGCAAAGACAAAAAAATTAGTCTTCACGGAAGATCGTTGATCCTAGTAAGAAACGTAGGTCACTTAATGACAAATTCTTCAGTTATTTTAGACGATGGATCAGAAATTCCAGAAGGAATCATGGATGCTTTTATTACTGTTCTTTGTGCCATGCATGATTTTAAAAATAAATTAAACTCAAGAACTGGCTCTGTTTATATTGTTAAACCTAAAATGCATGGTCCTGAGGAAGTTACCTTTGCTGATGAAATTTTTTCAAATGTTGAGCAGGTTCTAGAACTAAAACCCAATACAATTAAAATGGGTATTATGGATGAAGAAAGAAGAACAACCGTTAATTTAAAAGAGTGCATTAGACAGGTTAAAAAAAGAATAGTTTTTATTAATACTGGTTTCTTGGACAGAACTGGTGATGAAATGCATACATCGTTTCATGCTGGGCCAATGATTTTCAAAGGTGAAATGAAAAAATCTAATTGGTTATCAGCTTACGAAAATTGGAATGTAGACATAGGATTATCTTGTGGTTTTTCTGGTAAAGCGCAAATTGGTAAAGGAATGTGGGCTATGCCAGATAAAATGAAAGATATGTTAGATCAAAAAGCGGGTCACCCAATTGCTGGAGCTAATTGTGCTTGGGTTCCTTCGCCTACAGCAGCAACATTGCATGCAACACACTACCATAAGATAAATGTATTTGAGAGACAGAAAGAATTGCTATCAAGAGACAAGGCAAATATTAATGATATTCTGACTATTCCAATGGCGGATAGGCCCAATTGGTCAAAAGAAGAGATTAGCAAAGAAATTGAAAATAATGCGCAAGGTATTCTTGGCTATGTTGTTAGATGGATTGATCAAGGAGTTGGCTGCTCAAAAGTTCCAGATATTAACAACATTGGTTTAATGGAGGACAGGGCAACCTTAAGAATATCATCTCAACATATTGCAAATTGGTTACACCATGAAATTACTACTAAAGAAAAAGTTTTGGAAATAATGAAAAAAATGGCAAAGACCGTAGATGGCCAAAACAACTCTGACCCAAGCTATGTTCCTATGTCAAATAACTTTGAAAATTCAATATCTTTTAAAGCTGCTTGTGAGTTGGTATTTGAAGGAAAAAATCAACCTTCCGGCTATACGGAGCCTATTTTACATCTAAGAAGATTAGAAAAAAAATCGGCTTAAGAACTAACTTGCCAATAGTTCGTATTTAATAAAATCTTTTTTAATTGCGTCAAATCCTAATCGTTCCAATATTTTAACAATTACAAGAAAATCCCTAACATACTCTTTGGTGCTACTAAGATTTTTAACTAATTGCAAAACTTCAAGTGTAGCTTTGTTGTTATCTTTCTTATCCAGCATGTTGTAAATTTTATTGGGAATGTAAATATCGTCAGAATTTGCAAATTTTCTTAACCCGCTAGGTAAATAAGATTTTTTTTGAGAGAGCAAACTGATCATGGCTCTGTCCTTAGGTGTAATTTGATATTTTTTATCATCAGTTAAATTAGAAAATTTTTCTAATAATTTTTTTTGTTTGTCATTAGATTTTTCATCCACTAATAAAAGGGCCGCATCTGACTGGTACAAATACTTGTCATTTGTTGTTAAGTTAGATTTCTTTTTCTTCAAACTTTCTGAATATTTGGCAATTTCTTCTATTGCGTCTTTTGTTAAATATTTTTGGTCAATATTTGTGACTAACTGAAAATATATGGTATCGCCTAAATTAAAAAAGTTACTTTTTTTATAGCTATTTCTTAATTCTAAAATAAATAGTAGTTTTTGTTGCTGATCTCTCGTTAAAAGCATTGCCTGATATAATAAAGCTCTACCCTTGGTGATATGGTATTTTGAATAAGCCTCATTGGGGTTAAGTAAGTCCTCAATGCCAAAAACTATTTTTTTATAAATAGGGAAAAGTTTTTCTGTTTGAAAAATTTCGAGATTGGATCCCTCTTCTAAAAACTGAACTAACGCGAAATCTTCTTCTTTTGAAAATTCTTTTTTATTATCCTTGCTGTCCGAAAGCACTTTTTTAGCAAAAGGACTATTGAAAAAATATTTTGTTTTATTTAAATCTCCCTTAAAAACAGAGTGGCTAGGATTGAATTCTGGATCAGATAAAAAGGATAGGTGGATGTTTAACAGGGTGTCTGTTTTGCTGTCTCCTTTTTTAGATAAAAACATGCCAAGCAAATAATTTATTTTTTGAATAAAAAAATCATCCTTAAATCCATTTTCTCTAATAAGCTCAAGATTGGCTAAAGCTTTTTTATTTTCTTTAGACTTGATCAGGCAAAATATTTTAATTTTTTGTAAATCAAAATTCTTTATTTCAGCTCCTAAATTTTTTGCATATTTGCAGGCC
>CAWUVR010000067.1:0-4402 GCA_963925905.1 uncultured Pelagibacteraceae bacterium | reverse complement strand
GAGATAATAATGGAATTTTTTATTAAGCAGATTAAAAAACTAGAGATGAATAAATATAAAATCTACACAGCACTTTGGATACTTTTCGGCGTCTTGATGGTTTTAGATGTGGGGGATATCTTCGCAACGAATTCAGAATGGCCCTTACAATATATCTTTTTCATTTTGTTTATAACTTTCTTAATACTTGGTGACCAGGAAAGAGCAAGAATAAGTCAGCAGTAATAATGGAAAAGAAATACATCAAGTTTTATTTGAAGTTCCACAAAGCATTTCAGAACAAGAAATCTAATTCTCTGTTTGAACTGAATCAGTCACTGTTAAATAAGGCAAGATTTCCTGGTTGGGCAAATTTATTTAATTTTTAGTTGATATTTTAAGCAAGCAGTTTCCTTTTTTCTTGCTTTACTAAAAGACAGAATTTGTTCCATTTCTTTAAAACCCAAATTATTCAATATTTTTTCCGAGGCAGAATTGCCCACCTGACAGGTTGCAAAAATCTTTTCAGAAGGAATTTTGTTTTTAACCAACTCAAGCAGTGCTTTGCATGCCTCGGTTGCATATCCTTTTCCCCAGTAATCTTGACCAACCCAATAACCTAATTCATAACAATTATCTATGACTGGATAAAGTCCTATATCTCCAACTAAACCCTTATTATTTGATATCACATAACAATGCTCCCTAGTGTTTTGCTTATTAATCCAGTTGATTGAATCCTCTAATGTGAATGGATGTGGAATTCCTGCTGTCCATTGCGAAACCTCAAAATTATTTAGAAGCATTTGTAATGACAACTTATCCTCTATTGAATATTTTCTTAATTTCATGTTTAGATGATACCCTGTGATTAGTAAAAAAATCATTTATGAGGATGGTTTGAATAACCCTGAATAAAAAATCTACAAATTATGGAAGAGAAATATATTAAGTTCTACATAAGTTTTCACAAAGCATTTTAGGGCAAGAAATCTAATTCTCTGTTCAAAACTAATCAGTCACTGTTGAATAAGGTAAGATTTCTAGGTTGAGAAAAAAACAAAGAAATAAAACAAAAAAATAGGAGAAAATTTTGGAAGGATTAGCAGTCATGGGGTTTGTTTTTGGGATGCTTGGAGTGGTTGCACTCGTTCGTTTAGAAAAACTAATAAAAACATTAAAAGAAAAAGGAATTCTCGAAGAGAATTACAAGGAAGAATAATTCACTGCTTGTATCAAGTCAGTGACTGTCGAGTAAGTTCGAACAGTGAATTAAAAAGGAGAAAATTATGGATATGGAAACGTTAGCAGTAATAGGAATAATAGGATATGTATTTGCAATTCTTGGACTAGTTGCATTTGTTCGTTTGGGAAAATTAACAAAAACCTTAAAAGAAAAAGGAATGTTGGAAGAGAATTACAAAAAAGGGTAATGTACTGTTCCAAAACCAATCAGTCACAGTGGAATAGAGCAAAATAAATAATTAAAGGAGAAAATTATGGAATCATTTGCA
Organism: uncultured Pelagibacteraceae bacterium; assembly: GCA_963925905.1. GTDB lineage: Bacteria > Pseudomonadota > Alphaproteobacteria > Pelagibacterales > Pelagibacteraceae > IMCC9063. The sequence goes on along the minus strand of CAWUVR010000067.1, from coordinate 2,909 downwards.
ATAATAGGATTTGTTTTCGGTTTGGCAGCACTCAGCAAAATTATATTGCTTGAAAAAAAACTGAAAGAAAAAGGTGTCCTAGAGCAGGATCATAAGAAAGAATAATTTTCTGTTGAGAACTACAATACAATAGAATTAATAAAATAGGGGAGCATTAATGGAAAAAATTTCTATCACTTCTGGCAGAGTATTACTTGGTCTATATTTTTTATATCCTGGAATTACAAAAATTCCAAGTTATGATTTTATGTTTGAATATATGAGTCTCCATAACATACCTTTTGTAAATATTCTTTTGCCAATAACAATCGTATTGCAGATAGTTTTGGGATTAATGCTCATCACAGGGTATCGAATAAAAGAACCCGCAATAATCCTTGCTACTTTAACGATATTTATAAATGTTGGAATGCATGACTTTTGGAACGAATACCCAGGCACAGATGCCGGTCACGAAATGCAAAACTTTGTTAAAAACTTAGGGATTTTTGCTGGATTGCTCGTATTAAGTGCAAGCAACAATATCAGTCAATGGAGACTCTTTAATAATTCTTGATAGAAAATAACAGTAGCAGAGCAAGTTTAGAATAAACGGAAGATAAGTATATTAAGTTTTATCAAATTTTATGCAAAGGATTTCAGAGCAAGAAATTTAATTAACTTTTTCATCAAGTCAGTCACTGCCAAGTAAATTTAAACAACAAAGCGTTAAAACCAAGAATTCTGCCGAGGTTTTAAAATTTTGCTAAAAACTACTCCTCCCCCTTATTTTTATCCTCATGCTCTTTGAGTTTTTCTTGATACTCTTCTTCAGAGAGTTTATGCCAACCGATACATTGACCCGTTGGACTTCTTCCGCAACCACATTCCATATTTATCTCCTTTAAGTGCCAGAAAGAAATTATAATTAATTTTTTGAGCTAAATACAAAATATAAAGATACTCCAAGCAAAAGGAGCCGTATATTTTAAAATAGGTAAGCTGTTATCAACCAATCAGAATGAGCAAGAACAAGAGCGAAAGCCATAAATACTGATAAAACTAACGCAAAAACTATAGATAGGCAGCTGTATAAAAAATAAACCTTCTTAGTAATGTTTATGTATAATTTTTATATGAAGGTCATTTATAAACTTTTTACTGATCACCCTAAATCGCAAGGGGAAAGTTATTTTCAACATATGGTCTGTGCAGCCACCTATGGCTTCAAAATGATACTTTCAGGAATCGCAGTAATAATTCATTCTATTTTCCCATTTATATTTAAAACAACTGCAAGTGATTGTGCAAAAGAAATAAACTTAGAAATAGAACAAAGGAATAAAAGCTAATACCACTAGGATTAATAAATCATACCTAAAATAAGAAATGAAACCTCTATTTGATCACCTAAGCTATAAATAGAATATATCTAATGTTTGATTGACCGCGAGCATCTAAGTCTATAACCTGCAGTCATCTGAACCATCACCGACCCTATTTAAAAAAATGTTATTCAAAGATCTCGGTTTATCTGAACCAATATTAAAATCTCTAGAAGAGCTTGATCATTCAAAGCCTTCTGAAATTCAACAACAAGCCATCCCAGTAATTCTTGCAGGTAAGAATCTTATGGCTGCAGCTCAAACAGGCACAGGTAAAACGGGAAGCTTTGTTCTCCCAATGCTAGAAATGTTGCACGAACAAGCAAAGCCTTACAGTAAAAATATTCATGCTCTAGTCTTAACTCCGACCCGAGAACTTGCAGCCCAGGTCAGAGAAAGCGTTTACAGGTACGGTAAGTTAACAAACATAACCTCAACAGCTGTTTTTGGTGGAGCGAAAATCTTTCCACAAAAAGCTAAGCTAAAAAAAGGCTTAGATATTTTGGTTGCAACCCCAGGGCGATTACTAGACTTGGTTAACCAGAAAGCAGTCAAGTTAGATCAGGTCCAAATACTTGTATTAGATGAAGCGGATCACATGTTAGACATGGGGTTCATTCACGATATTAAAAAGATTATTGCGATGACGCCTCCTACAAGACAAAATTTACTCTTTTCAGCAACCTTCTCTCCAGAAATTAAAAAGCTAGCTCAATCGCTGGGTGACGAGTTAGTAGAAATTAGCGCTCAATCACCAAATACTGCGGTCAGTAAAATAAAGCAGATGGTTTATAACGTTGATAAAAATAAAAAGACTGACTTGCTGGCTCACATGATCGAGGAGGAAAAATGGGATCAAGCCTTAGTTTTCTCTAGAACTAAGCATGGATGTGAAAAAATTGCCGATTATTTAAATGCAGCAGGAATTGAAACAGAAACTATTCATGGTGATAAAACGCAGGGAGCAAGAACTAAAGCTCTAAGAGAGTTCAAAGGAAAATTTGTACGAGTGTTAGTTGCTACAGATGTTGCTGCTAGAGGAATAGATATTAGCAATCTTCCCTTTGTTGTTAATTTTGATATGCCTACTTATCCAAACGATTATATTCATAGAATAGGCAGAACAGGCCGAGCAGGGCAAGAAGGAACCGCTATCTCTTTCATGAGCCCAGATGAGCATAAGTTTTTACGAGGTATTGAAGGACTGTTAAAAATAAAAATTGATCAAACTAGTCATGAGGCTTTTAAACCAAACAACAAGCCTTCCGGAGGCGGTCGTGGTGACCCTAGGACAAGAGGTCCAAGAGGAGGAAACTCAAGTTTCTCTAGAAACAATCGAAGCTCTGATGGCAAATCTGGAAACAGTTTTTCTAAACCAGGAGGAAGCAGTTCAAGACCAAGCAGCGGTGCCGGAAGACCAAATACTAGCGGTGCTGGAAGACCTGAAAGAAGTGGGTCCGGAAGACCAAATACTAGCGGTGCTGGAAGACCTGAAAGAAGTGGGTCCGGAAGACCAAATACTAGCGGTGCTGGAAGACCTGAAAG
>CAWUVR010000066.1:0-28067 GCA_963925905.1 uncultured Pelagibacteraceae bacterium | reverse complement strand
CGCGATGGCCCATTGTGGTACTACTATGGCTCACACGCAAGACCACGAGAAGAAGGATGGGATATGAAGCAGATTTCGATCCTCAGTCTCTTTTTCCGAAACCCATTGCAGAAGAAAGCGACGAAACGGTGAAGTCTTCTTCTTCGAGAAGAACCATTGAACTCTTTGTATCCAAGTACATTATTCCGTCAACCAAGAGTTCTGCTGAAGTGGACAATTCTACATGGCTCACAACTCTGGCAAACTCGGCTCCCGGAACAACGATCTTCGTCTCTCTAGTCTACGGAGGCAACTTTGCCCGCTACATTCCAGCTTGGTGTTCCCGCATAGAGGCGCTTCTCGCTCCTACCAAATCGCAGTTCCTCCTTTTCGTTCACGACGAGTTGACTGCTAAGATTTGCACGGAGAAGTGCGGTTTCGGGCGCTGCGTTCGCGGCCGCTCCAAGGCTTTGGGAAAAATTTCCTTGCCACTCGCGCTCCTCAACCTCGGTTTCAACGTGCTTTACCTCGACTTCGACACGTACCTTTTGCAAGACCCGCTTCCTGTCCTAAACGCGCTCTACTTTGATCAGCAGAACGCCTCACAGCTGGATCTGCTCGTCGGGGGTAGAGCCAAAAAAACAAGAGCTGGCTAAGCTAGAAACAAAACCAGAAGCACCAAAGCTAGAAATTACAAAAGCAAATAATCCAACAAGTAAAGAATCTATTTTTTCTGGCCTATCGATATTTCACGTAATTGGATTTATTTTGGCCCTGGCCATCGCAGCTTATTTCTATTTTAGAAAAGAAAAAAAACAAACTCTGAAAGACATTCTGGGTAGAGAGGAATTTAAGCAAGGTCAGCAAGGCTCAGTAGAAGAATCTGCGACTGAACCTCAGGTAGAACAGTCAACTGCAGAAGAAGTTAAAACAGAACCTCAAGCAGAGCAGTCAACTACAGAAGAAGTTAAAACTGAACCACAATTACCAACTGAAGAAGACGAAAAAAAATAAAATTATAATAAGCCAATAATTTTGCCGTCTATGTAATCAATTTTTTCTGCAGAAGGAGCTTTTGCTAAGCCAGGCATAGTCATAATACCCCCGCAAAGCATCACCACAAACTCAGCTCCTGCAGCTAGTCGAATTTCACGAATAGAAATAACATGATCCGTTGGCGCTCCGCGTAACTTGGGGTCAGTTGAAAATGAACTTTGTGTTTTTGCAACGCAAACCGGGTAGTGACCATAACCACTATCTTGCAAACTTTGAATTTGTGCTTTTACTTTTTCATCAGCTATTACTTCTTTGGCTCTATAAATCTTTTTGGCTATTTTATTAATTTTATCCCAAAGAGTATCATTGTCTTCATAAGCAAATTGCATCTTTTGATCTGTTGATTCGCATATATCCACCACAGTTTTTGCTAATTCAGTCGCACCCTTACCTCCGTCGGCCCAGTGAGAGGCTAATACAATTTTTACATTTAATTTTTGCATTCTTTTTGTAATCAATTCGATTTCATCAGGAGTATCGCTGGTAAATTTATTAATCGCTACAACGCAAGGAAGATTGTGAACTTGGGTTATATTTTCAACATGACGCTCCAGATTAACTAGGCCTTTATCTAAAGCTCCGATATCTTCTGTTGTTAAATTCGCAAGTTCAGCTCCACCATGGTATTTGATAGCACGAACAGTGGCAACTACGACAGTTGCTGAGGGGCGTAGCCCTGATTTTCTACATTTAATATCTATAAATTTTTCCGCTCCCAAGTCAGCACCAAAGCCAGCTTCGGTAACCACATAATCTGCCAATTTTAAAGCAGCTTTCGTGGCAATTGCAGAATTACAACCATGAGCAATATTAGCAAAAGGTCCTCCATGCACGAATGCTGGATTGTTTTCTAAAGTTTGTACTAAATTTGGAGCTAATGCATTCTTTAAAAGAACTGTCATTGATCCATGTGCCTTCAAGTCTTTGGCTAAGACTGGTTGTTGCTTATGATTATAGGCCACTACAATTTGACCTAAGCGTTTTTTTAAATCTTCTATGTTAGTAGCCAAGCAAAAAATTGCCATAACTTCAGAGGCTGCAACAATATCAAAACCACTTTCACGTGGAAACCCATTTTTAGAATCACTTAAACCTACGCTAATTTTACGTAACGCTCGGTCATTCACGTCCACTACACGCTTCCACTGAATGCTTTTTATGTCGATATCTAATTCGTTTCCATGATGAATGTGATTATCTAACATTGCGGCTAATAAATTATGAGCCAAAGCAATTGCTGAAAAATCTCCAGTAAAATGCAAATTAATATCTTCCATGGGAACAATTTGTGCAAAACCGCCTCCAGCCGCTCCACCTTTCATTCCAAATACTGGTCCCAAAGAGGGCTCTCTTAAGCAAATGATAGTTTTCTTACCAATAAGATTTAAAGCATCTCCCAAACCAACGCTAGTGGTTGTTTTTCCTTCGCCTGCTGGAGTAGGACTAATAGCGGTAACTAAAATTAATTTTCCATCTTTTTTGTTTTGTAGTGTTTCTAAATAAGACAAAGAAACTTTGGCTTTGTAGTGACCGTAAGATTCAAGTTCATCCTCAGGAATGCTCAGCCTGTCCTTGGCTATTATAAATATCTTTTTCATCTTTGCTTGCTGGGCAATTTCGATATCATTTAACATTATTAATTCTCCGTAATATTTCTTATTATTTTTTTAAAACCATGAGTTAGTAGACATTGCTAATTAACCAATAAAAAAAGACATGTCATTTCTAAAATTTTTCTTTGCAAGGCTACATTGTGGACTGATTATGATTTTTACTTGATTAAGTGGGTTTTCCTTTAAAATTAAGGGTATAATATTTATGGATTTCAGAGTCTTTGATCGTATAATCTGCATCTGTGTTTGACAAATTCAAAAGCCAGTCTTTAGAAAGCCAAGGCATCATTTTTATGATGATGTCTCAATTTTTTTTTGCCTCCAACGATTCTTTTGTAAAATACATTCTTTCCTTTCATGATTATGACATCTCCATTTTGGGGGAAGTAGTATTTATTAGAGGTGTATTCGCCAGTTTGTTTATTGGCTTAATTTTATTTGCAAAAAAACAATTAGAATTAAAAAGAATGCTTAGTTCTAAAAAATTATGGATTCGGGGATCTATCGAGGGAACTTGTGCAGTCTTTTTTTTTCTCGGTCTTGCCACTCTTCCATTTGGAGATTTGTACGTCCTGCTAAATCTTGCTCCGATTATTATTACTGCTTCTGGAGCTATTTTGTTAAAAGAGACAGTTGGCTGGAGAAGATGGAGCGCTGTGATTTTGGGTTTTGTGGGAGTATTAATTGTTATTAATCCTGCTAAATTAGAATTTGGTTATGCATTTGTATTCCCATTATTGGCCGCCATATTTATTGCTTACCGAGATACCTACACTAGAAAATTTCAAGATGAATTCGATAGCATTCAAATAGCTTTTGTAACATGTTTGGTAGTTACTATTGTTTTTGGCCTTTATATGCTGTTTCATTTTAAACCAATTGGTTTCAGTGAATTAATTCTTATACTGATCTCAGCAATATTATTATCAGGTGGTTATATCTTTGCAGTCGCTACTATTAAAGTTGCATCCATTTCTTCTACATCTACTTTTAGATATACTGTTATTTTATGGGGTATGTTGTATGGGTATGTATTTTTTAACGAAGTGCCTTCAGCAAATATGATGGTTGGATCTTCTCTAGTGGTAGCTAGCGGACTATTTATTATCTACAGGCAAAAAAAAATTGGAATGATCAATTAGTGTCCAGGAAAATCAATGAGCTTATAAGTTTTGTAGCCCTTTGAATGTAGCAGTTTGTTTCCAGGTAAATCAAATAAATCAATTAAGAATACAAAAGCAGCAACAGAAGCTTTGCATTTTTCTACTAATTGAGCAGCCGCAACCGCGGTACCGCCAGTTGCAATTAAATCATCAATGATAAGAACTTTGTCTTTTTTGTTTAAAGAAGATTGGTGCACTTCAATAACACTCATTCCGTATTCTAACATAAACTTTTGCGAAATAGTTTTGCCGGGCAATTTGTTTTTTTTACGCAATAACACTAAGGGTTTTTTGTTCAAATAAGCTAGAGCAGAAGCAAAAACAAATCCCCTAGATTCTATTGCTGCTATTTTGGTATGAGGAATCTTTTTGCTCAATAGCTGCATTTTTTTAATGGTAAATTGAAATGCCTGCTTATGCTCCAATAGAGAAGTGATATCTCTAAATAAAATTCCTTTTTTGGGATAATTGGGAACCGATTTTATGTATTTTTTTAAATTCATATTGTAGTTTATTCATATAGTATATTTTTCTTATGAAAAGATTGTTTGTAGCAGCGCTTAAAGAAGAGGTGATAGGGTTAGATTTTTTTCATTTGACTGGAGTTGGTAAAATAAATGCATCGTATCATTTAACTAAGTTGGTATTAGAACATAAACCTGATGAGGTAGTAAATTTTGGTACCGCCGGTGCTCTTATTAAAAACATATCTGGACTTATTGAATGCACTCAGTTTTATCAAAGAGATATGGATGCGAGAGCTTTGATGGATTTGCAATTAGGTGAAACTCCTTTTGATTCTATTCATGAAATAATTTTTTCAAAACAGGGATATAGTTGTGGAACAGGAGATAATTTTGTTCAGTCAAAAATTGAAATGAAAGTTGATGTGGTGGATATGGAAGCTTATGCATTAGCCAAAGTGTGTACATTGCAAAATATTAACTTTAGATGCTTCAAATTTATATCGGATAGTGCCAATGAAGATGCGAAAAATGATTGGACTGCAAATTGCAAAAAAGGTTCAGAGTTATTTTTGGAAAAAGCCAAAAGCTATTCTTGGGTTAAGTAGTTGATTTTTTTTCTTACTTCTGTATAAAATTTTTAACGAAAGGCAGTAAGATGATTAAAGTTGGAGATCACATAACACTTGATTTTCTTGGAGTTAAAAAGGAATATTCTCCCGAATTTTACGAAACTATCATTAATAAAATTGCAAAAGCAGCCAAAGTGGGAATTGTTAATATTTCCAAGTATGAGTTTAGCCCTCAAGGACTAACCATGATAGCTCTGCTTAAAGAAAGTCATATGAGCTTTCATACCTTCCCGGAAAATGGAATTATTAGTTTTGATTTTTTTACCTGTGGCCAAGTTAGCCCCAATGTTTCCCTTGAAATACTAAAGCAAGAAATTCAGCATACTAGTGTGGTTAAAAAAGAGTTTCCACGAGACACCATTCACCACTATCCAGATATCTATAGTTCAGAAGGTCATCAAAAAAGCTATGTCGTAGAAGAATTTATCAAAACTTTTAAGTCTAGGCAGGGCCAGTTTATTGAAATATTGAAATTAAAAGAATTTGGTAACGCTTTATTTATCGATAATGAGCTGCAAGTAGCTGAAAGCGATGAAAAATTATACTCATCTACTTTTGTGAATTCTTCTTTAAAACTATCAAGGAGCAATAGTTCTGCGGCTATCATTGGAGGTGGCGATGGGGGCGTAGCCAGAGAATGTATTAATAACGGTTTTAATTATGTAGATTGGTTTGAGCTAGACCGGGAAGTGGTGGAGTGCTGTCAAAAATATCTTCCAGAAGTATTCAAAAATATTAATAGAAGTAATAATGTCAACTGCATTTGGGGAGACGCGTTTCAAAACATCACAAGTAGCGAAAATGAAAAGTACGATCACTTGTTTATAGATTTGAATGACGACTCTTATTGTATTAATCTTGCTGAGAAAAACATGAGTGAAATTAAACGAATTGTCAAAAAAAATGGTATCATTACTGCCCAGGTTGGATCTAAGCACAAAAAGCCAAAACAAGTAGAAGCCTGGATCAATACCTTGAATAATAATTTCGGTAATACAAAAATTTCAGAAGTGTTTATCCCAAGTTTTGATTGTACTTGGAATTTCGTTAGCTCTATTAATAAATAATATATGAAATTTAAAGCCGCTTGCTTACAGTTAACTAGTGGCAGTGATGTGGATGAGAATCTAAAAACTATTCTTGATTATTCTCAGCAAGCATCTACAGAAGGAGCGGATATTATTATCACTCCAGAAAACTCATCTTTATTTTCCTCAGACCACAAAGAGTTAATAGAAAAATCACAAAATTATGACAACAATACTTTTGTTAAAAGTATTCAAAAATTTTCTAAAGATAATAAAAAATGGTTTTTGATAGGCGGGATGCCAATTAAAGTTTCTAATAATAAATTAGTCAATCGCTCCATTTTAATTAATCCAAAAGGTGAGACGGTGAGTTTCTATGACAAAATTCATATGTTTGATGTGGTGTTTTCTAAAGAGGAAAGTTATGAAGAATCAAAAAAATTCTTAGCCGGAAAGGATTTGGTCCACACAGAACTTCCTTGGGGTATGTTGGGTTTATCTATTTGTTACGATGTTCGTTTTCCCAAAATGTATAGAAAGCTTGCAAAACTTGGCTGTTCTTATTTGGCTATTCCTGCAGCTTTTACCAAAACAACAGGAGAAAAGCATTGGCATATATTATTGCGAGCAAGAGCGATTGAAAATTTTTGTTATATCTTCGCACCAGCGCAAATAGGAACGCATAGCAATAAAAGACAAACCTACGGCCATTCTTTAATCATTTCTCCAGATGGAGCTATATTGGCTGAAAAGAAAAGTGGGGTTGGTTATATTCTTGCGGAAATTGACAGCACACTACCCGCAACCTTAAGAGAAAAAATTCCCAGTCTGCATTCAGATTAGTAAGCTTTGTAGCTTTTTACTTCTGAAATAGTTGAGTTGGTTAATCTATTGATCTCGGCTTTAATTTTAGCACGGGTATCGTTTTCAATGTAGACACTTCTTGCAAGACCAATAAAGGTTTCGCCAAAATCTTTTTGTCGCTCGCATTCTCGCTTGCCTTCCTCGATATCCCATAATTTAAGATTAATGGCTTTGAGTTTGGCGATTTGCTCAGTTAATTCTGGAGTAGGAGCGATGCTGGCTTGGTAAGTAGCATTTAAGCTATCTAGTTCTTTATTAATAATCATTTGCTTATCAGCATCGGTAATCTTGATTTTTTTAATTTCTAGAATGGTTATTTTATCCATTAACTCTCCCGCAGATATTTCGGAAAATATTTTATTTGTGGTATTCATAGTTTTATTAGTTATTTTATTACCAGTTTATGTCAAATATTTTAATTATCAAACACGGCTCTCTGGGAGATATTGTTCAAATCTCTGGCGTTTTAAAAGATATTAGAAATCATTATAAGCAAGATAGTATTTCCATTCTTACGTCTGCTGCTTATAAAAGCCTTTTTGAAAAATGTCCTTATGTCGACCATGTATTGATCGATCAAAGAAAACCTAGATGGAATATTTTTTATCTTTTGAATTTGAAAAAGAAAATTGTAACAGAACAATTTTCCCGGGTGATTGATTTGCAAAACTCTTCAAGAACAGAATTTTATAGAAACTATTTATTTAACATTAAAGATTGGTCGTCTTCTTACACCATTCTTGCAGAAGGCGAGACAAAGACAGATTTTGATCATGGCGGGGTATTGGAGAGATTTAAAACACAACTAGATAGAACTTCCATTCATTCCACATACTCTTTAACACCAGACTTTTCTTGGGCAGTCGATAGGAGTTTTAATGTCGATAATTTAAAAAATTATATTTTTATTTCACCTTTCTCCTCTAATAAATTACCACACAAACGATGGCCGCATTACGCGGAGTTAATTCATATGATCAAGACTAAGTTTCCAGAATTAGATGTCGTAGTAGCCCCAGGTCCAGGAGAAATAGAAGAAGCAAATAAATTAAATGCTAAAGTAATCTTAGACGGAGCAAAACCAACTAATTTTTCTCAACTTGCAAAAATTATCGAGGGTGCAAAGTTAGTAATAGCAAATGATACTGGACCGGCGCATATGGCAGCACATTTAGGATGTAAAGGCGTGGTTTTATTTGGGACCCACACTACACCGAAAAAAGTCAGCATTGAAACCGATTCATTTAAAGCAATCGTATCTGATAATTTGAGCAATCTTTCAGCTGAAACTGTATTTCTAAAAATAGAATCTTTATTAAGAAATTAGTTTTGCAAAGCCTAATAGAAACAAGGGTATTTGCAGTCCGAAATTAGTAATAATCGCTTTATCTTTCAGTAAAATTCCAGAGACCGTCCAGCCGACGACGCCCAGACCATGAAAGAAAATATTTAAAGGATATATATTTAAATTAGTTAGCAAGATCCCAGTGAGTACTAGGGCAGTGCTAATCCATTTAAGGTATTGTTTTACAAACAGCATAACGTAGCTCCTTAGTTGATTAAATTAATTTTAGATATTTTTTGATTTGTTTGCTCCAAAGAAAATTTTGAGCATATTTATTTGCAGCTTCTCCCATTTTTTTATAACGGTTGTTTCTAAGCATTTTGGTTAAGCAATCGTATATTTGACTGTGCTTAGTGCCATCACAAATAAATCCTGTTTTGCCATCTTTAACAATATCAGAAGCTCCGCCAAATTCCCCTCCGATAGATGGAGTTTTCAGCATAGACGCTTCCAAAAAGGAGATGCCAAACCCCTCAACCGAAGCCCCATCCTCAATAGAAGGCATTAAAAAAACATCAGCATTGCGTAGCAGTGCATTTTTTAATTCCAGATTCACATCTTCTAAAAAAATAATATTGCTCGCTAAACCCATATTGTCCGCCAAAGATCTCAATTCGCTTGATTGCTGGCCCTGTCCTATCACTACATATAAAAAATTAGGATGAACTGCTTGAAGATTTTTTAATGACAAAATAACAGAATGAAGTCCTTTTCTTTTCTCCAGTCTGGTTACAGAAATAAGTTTTGGACTAGTATTGCCAAATATATTTAAAGCCTTTTCATTTTCTTTTTTATCTATTTTCTTTAAAGGAAAAATCCCAGGATTAATAATTTTTATTTTAGCAGCTTTAATTCCTTTTTTAATAGCAAGCTTTTTAGTAAAATTAGAATTGGCAATTACGTACGTTGCTTTTTTTAAGCTATTCATCATTCTGGTGTGCAGTAAGGAACCTTTTGGATGATTAATCTCCTTACCATGAATAAGACATAAGGTCGGAGTTTGAACGCAGATGTTATGGGAAATTTTTTCAATACTTTTCCAGTGATCAGAGACGATAGCTCTGATGCCTCTGTTTTCGGTGCAAAATAATTCGACCTGATTATTTTTTCTATATTTTTGTATAAATTTAAAACCAGTGATCCGCTGAATAGAATATTTTTGCTTTTTATCGTATGCTTCCGATCCATCAGCAGGATCTGCAAATACTTTCACGGGGCCATGTTCTGAAAGAATGCTTGCAAGGTCTGCCATCAGGGTTTGCATACCTCCAACTTCAGGTGGAAAATTTCTAGTGATTACGACAAACATTTTATTTCCATTTAAGTTATCTATATTATAAACTTATTTACAAGAGCATTATGATTTATTCACTAGGTAGTAAAAAAGTAATAAGAGAAGGCCGGGTTTGGATTGCCCCTTCCGCGGTAGTCACTGGCGATGTTATTTTAAAAAACGATGTAAATATTTGGTATGGAGCTGTGCTTAGAGGTGATATCGAAAATATATCCATTGATGAAGGAACCAATATTCAAGACAACAGTGTTTTGCACACGGACTTTGGATTACAATTAATTATTGGCAAAGGAATTACCGTTGGTCATTCGGTGATTTTGCATGGCTGCACTGTAGAAGATGATTCACTAATAGGTATGGGAGCGACCATATTAAACGGAGCTCACATTGGAAAAAATTCTATCATTGGAGCCAATTCTTTAATTACTGAAGGCAAACAAATACCGGAACGATCTTTGGTTATGGGCTCCCGGGAAAAGTGGTTCGCCAAGTAACTGATGAAGAGATCAAAGCCATTCATGAGAATGCAACAAGATATGTTCAGAACTCTAAACGTTATGAGGCGGAAGCCAAAGAGCAGCTTGATTAATTTGCTACGCTTTATCTGCATTTTTAGTTTAGTTTGTTTATTCAGTAGCAAGGTTCAGGCTGACAAGCATTTTCCTATTGAAAGAAATTCCAAAGCGCAAACTGAGACAGGCAAAGTATTATTTAATCAGAACTGCGCTAGTTGTCATATGAGTAATCTATCCGGAGCTAAGGATTGGCAGTCTTTAGATGAAGACGGTCACCGAAAAGCTCCACCACTTAATGGAACGGCCCATACCTGGCACCACCCTGATAAAATGCTGCATCAAATTATTAAATTAGGATTACCTAAGTTGATAAAAGATTACCAAGGCAAAATGTTAGGCTTTGGCGACAAGCTAAGTGATGAGGATATAGATTCTATTTTAGCCTACATTAAAACGTACTGGTCGGAAGACATTTACAATCAGCACATTAAGATGAGCAAGAATTAGAATCATTTACAAAATTAGTGTGACTGGTGTCCAATCAATCTAGTTAATAAACAGCGAATTACCTTCTTATTGAAAAGAGAGTGTGTTAGTATGTATTTTTTAGATACTACCATATTTAGTTTTATTTCATCTCAAATGCCTTGGTAAGTATTTTTTGGCAAGTACCAATCTAAAAGATTTTAACATTCATGGGGAGCTTCCCCGAATGCAACCTATTATTTATTAAGAAGCGAAAGATTATGAAACCTATGAAAATTATACCTATGCCTGGCATGCTGCAAACAATCGTGCCCTTTAAACCAAAATATCCAGTCTTAAACAAAATAAACAAAAGAATTGAAGTATTGATTGTGGCAAAGCCTCGCGACCCAAAAGCTAACCAAAAAAATGTTGCTATTGTTTGGGATGAGAACAATATCTTAGCCATTTTAAGCACAGCTTATAGCCACGTAATCATTACAGAAATTAAAACAGAAAATGATTTGAAGCAATTAGCTATAAGAAAGCCAGATCTAGTTTTTTCCGGAGTAAAGTATTTTGATTTTAATCAAAGAACTATTTGGTTGAATGATTATTTAGAAATACATGGAATTGCTTATATGGCATCAGGCAGACAGGCCTTACAGAATGAGCATGACAAAAGCAGAGCGAAAGAAATAATGCAACAAGCCAAGGTGAATACGGCTGATTTTTTTACTACAGAGCCAGGAGAGCATCCCAATGAAGAATCTTTACCAATAGCATTTCCCTTGTTTATTAAGCCAGTCACAGGCGGAGATAGCAGAGGAGTTGATTCCAATTCGGTCGTGTATGATTTTAAAAGTTTTGAAGCAAAAGTTTTAGATATTAAAATAAAACAAAAATCTACTTCTCTAGTGGAAACTTATCTTTCTGGGAAAGAATATAGCGTCGGCATTTTAGAAGATAGTACTAGCGGAACTTTAAAGGCAATGCCGGTAGAAATTGTTGTTGAAAAAAATAGCAACGGTCATTGCATTCTTGATTACGATATTAAAAAAAATGACAGTGAAGAAGTGATCCCAGTCACGAATAGTAAAATATTCCAGCAGTTGTGCACTCTAGCTAAAAAATCATTTAGAGCTTTGGGAGGAAAGTCTTTAGGCAGAATAGATATCAAGATGAATCATCTAGAGGTTCCTTATTTTATCGAAGCAAACTTGATGCCAGGTTTGAGAAAAGGTTATTTTTACAGAGCCTGCTCATACAACTTAAATATAGGCTACGAAGAAATGATTTTGCTTATTGCTAAAAATGGACTTGCCTCTAACAAGGAGTATTCAGTTGCAAAAATCAAAGTTCCAAAGTTAATAGAAAATTTATCTTTAAGTTATTTAAATTAAACTAGAGTTGGAAAAATTTGGAAAATAACAATCGATAATTTCTCCTTTTAAAAATTTAGATTTTTCTGATGGAAAAAGTGCCCAAATATTAGAACTTACGAATGATTTTATTTTAAAAGACTCTTGTCCTCGCAAAACTTCTACTACCAGTTTGCCGTCATGGCTTGATTTTAATTTACATTTTGCAAAATGAGTAAAGCCATTATTTTTTGTATAGTTCTTATTTAGAATAGCCTTCACTGGTTTTTCGTTTGCAACACCCAAGATATCCATTATGTAAGGTTGGACAAAAAACCTAAAACAAGCAGCTGAAGAAATGGGATTGCCAGGCAATCCAAAAATAACTTTTTGCTTTCCTTTAATTTTAGCAAATAAAATTGGTTTTCCAGGCCTGATTGTTACCCCTTTAAAAAAATTAGATAATTTAAAATCTTTGATAACACTAGGAACAAAGTCGAATTTTCCAGCAGAAACAGCTCCAGAAGTAACAATCATATCTATTCTTGCATTACACATCTTTTTGATCTGATGTTTAAAAATTTTTTCATGATTATCCTTAAGAATTCCGCCGCTTATAAAGTTAAATAAAAAATGATTACTCAATGACTTGATATAGTGACTATTAGAATTCCTAACTTTCCAATTGGGTATACTATCCTGATTAGAAATCTCATTACCAGTTGAAAAAAATAATATGTTCAGCTTTTTTTTAACTTGTATCTTTTTAATTCCCAACGTTTTTAAAGCGAGGATATGATTAGGCTGAATAATAGTGCCTTTTTTAACAATCAAATCATTCTTCTTATAATCGGAGCCTAAAAACCTCACATGCTCATTTTTTTTCATTTTTTTATCAATGACAATATATTTGGCTTCTTTTTTATTTGGATAAAAAATAATTTGCTCAATTGGTATAATGGTATCAAAAGGCTTAAGCATCACTCCGCCCGTCATAATTTCAACAGCATCGAATTTTTTAATTTTTTTTGTGATTGGCTTATTTCCGGGAATAATGCTTCCAACAATTCTAAATTTCTTCGAATTGTTTTTGCTTAAATTTTTAGTGTCTTTGGAGCAAATAGCAAAACCATCAAACGCAGTATTATTAGCGGAAGGATAGTTTATAGTAGATACAATATTTGCAGACGAAACTCTGTTTAAACTATTGCCACTATGAATATATTCATCTCCAATTTTAATTAGTGATTTTTTTAAAATATGTTTTGACTGCTTATAATTAATCATTATTTTTAAGTAGTTCGTTTGTTTTGTCTAAATTTTCTTTGATAGTAACGTTAAAACATGAGAAACTTCTTCTGTAAATGCTAAAAAAGTTGCTGAAACTTTTAAAAAAAATTCTTTAATTTAAATAAATATCAAATCTTACTCAGGATGATTATTGTGCCAAAGCTAATCTTCTAGTATAAGCTACAATCTAAATGCCAATTAGTAGCCAAAAAATATTTAAAGCAATTAACATATCTGTTTTAACCATTTCAGATACTAGAACAGAAGCAACCGATACATCAGGGGCGATACTTGCAAAAAAAATTAGAGAAAAAGGGCATGGCTTAACGCACAAAGAAATTGTTAAAGACGATAAACAGGTTATTAAAAAAATTTTACTAGATTGGTGTTCTAGCAAAGAAGTGGATGTCATTATTACTACAGGTGGAACTGGTTTGACAGGTAGGGATCTTACTCCTGAGGTGCTAGATGAAATTAAAGAAAAGGACATCCCAGGGTTTGGTGAATTGTTTAGATTAATTAGCTATAAAAAAATTGGCACCTCCACCATTCAATCCAGAGCTATGGCAGTGCTTTGTAAAGGAACTTATATTTTTGCTTTGCCAGGATCAAGTGGAGCCGTGACAGATGCTTGGGAGGATATTTTAAAATATCAACTTGATTCACGATTTGAGCCTTGTAATTTCATCAGCCTCATTCCAAGACTTAAAGAAAAATAAAATAATTTATTTTTGGTATTTGTCTTTCCATTCAGCATAGGGCATTCCGTACACATGCTCTCTAGCTTCAGGATCTGAAATGGTAATTCCTTTTTTTTCTGCCTCTTCTCTATACCATCTAGAAAGACAGTTTCTGCAAAAACCTGCAAGATCCATTAAATCAAGATTTTGCACATCTTTTCTTTCTTTTAAATGCTCTAGCAATCTTTCAAACGCCGAAGATTGAATTTCTTTTTTAATGTTATCATTCACAACTAGGAATATATATTAAAGTTACCCAATTTAGAAGTTACCATATTTGCTCCTAATCACTCAGGAAGACAGATCAATAAGCGGAGTACCTTTTACCCAATCAAATTCTTTTGTAGTTAATTTTTTTTAAACTTAATTCTAAATAGTAATAGAATAGTAATTATTGCTGCGTAGAGCATTGGTTGTGTCAAATCTTTTTTGACTAACCACAAATAATGAAGAACTCCCAATACAGCAATTATATAAACAAGTCGATGTAACTTGATCCAGTTATGTTTTAATATTTTTTTCATTTTTTGAGAGGAGGTAATTGCTAGAGGTAAGAGCAAAAGCCAAGCAGTTGCACCGACCAAGACGTAGCGATGTTGAATAATATCTTCTAAAATTATATTCCACGCAAAATGATGATCCAAACCTGCGTAAGACAAAAGATGAATGCTGGCATAAAAAAACACAAATAGTCCCAGCATTTTTCTATAGACAAGCCAATTGTTCGATTTTGTTATTCGACGAAGTGGATTTATGCTCAATGTAAGGCAAATAAAAATTAGAGTCCATTTTCCAAAGTGATGAATGATTTCATTTACAGGATTGGCACTAAAGCTATTTGTGAAGAATACGAAGCCAATAGATATAATCGGCCACAAACAAACCATGAATACTATTTTTTTTAGATAGGAGGAGTTGTGGTTCAAGGTGATTAGTAATATTTTTTAAGATCCATTCCTTTGTAAAGGCTAGACACTTCGGATTCATAGCCATTAAAAAGTTTAGTAGGTCTTCTAGGGCTTAAAATTGAATCCCCTATTCTTCGCTCTGTTGCCTGTGACCATCTTGGATGATCCACACCAGGATTCACATTTGAATAAAATCCATACTCCTGACTCGCAGCTTTCATCCATGAGGAAACGGGCATAGATTTTACTAGTTTTATTTTTACAATTGCTTTTGCACTTTTGAATCCATATTTCCATGGAACTACTAATCTTAAGGGAGCCCCATTTTGATTGGGTAGTTCTTTTCCATACAAACCTGTAGCCATTATAGTTAGAGGATGCATCGCCTCATCTAATCGCAAACCTTCTGTATAAGGCCAGGGTAGAATATTGCTTTGTTGACCAATCATTTGTTCAGGTCTGTACACACTTTCAAATTCAACAAACTTTGCTGAATTTTTAATAGAAGCTTTTTTTAATAAATGATTTAAAGAAAATCCCATCCAGGGAATAACCATAGACCATCCTTCAACACAACGAAGTCTATATATTCTTTCTTGAATAGGAAAATTGTTAATCATACTTTCATACGAAACAGTTATTGGCTTGTCCACTTCACCTTCAATTTGAACAGACCAGGGTGTTGTAGTAAATTTTTCAGAATTTTCAGAAGGATCTTCTTTGGAAGTCCCAAATTCATAATAATTATTATAGCTAACAATATCTCTGTATCTGGTAAGTTTGTCTTTCTCTTCTGCTCCTAAAGAGTTATTGAAAAAAAAATTAGATCCTACCATTAAAGATCCAGCAGAAAGTCCCAATTTTTTAATAAAGGAACGTCGACTTTTATAGATACTTTCGGATGTAATTTCTGAGCTTAATATTTTTTTCATGGTCAGTCCTGCTTATCTATTATCGCAATTCCTTTGAGCCAGCTTGTTTCCTCATTATCATAATGTTCTTTTTTCCAAATGGGAGTTCTTTTTTTAATTTCTTCAATAATGTATCTGGATAAATCATATGCCTGAGATCTGTGTTTTGCAGCAACTGCAATAATAATGGATATTCCTCCTAAAGGAATATAACCTTTTGCGTGCTCAATATATGCAGCCGGATGTTCAATGGTTAGTTTCGCAACCGCTTCTTCAAAAATTTCTTTAAAACTTTTTTCTACAATTGCATCGTGCGAATCGTAAGTAATTCCAGTAACATTTTTATCATTGTTATGATTACGTACCGTTCCAATAAAAAATAAAGACGCGCCGCATTTTTCTGAAGCAATAAATTGTTGAGCCTTGTCTAAAGATAAAGATTCTTTAGAAGATTCTATTACCTTGCCGTGAAACATTAACCGCCTCCTACAGGTGGTATGATACATAGCTTAGAATGAGCGGATAATTGGTACTGTTCTTGGACAATTTCATTATGTTCATTGGCAAAAGCAGATCGTTTGACAATTTCTAGATAGTTTTTGTTTTCAGGATATTTAGCTTCAATAAAATCTATTAAATTTTTACGAACTTCTTTTATACTGCTAAGCTCCGGAAGTGTTAATTCTAAGTAGTCCTGATCAGAAAAATCCCTCGCAGCTCCAAATAATTCTATTGTAATCTTCATATCTAAAACAGTTCAGATAAAAAATCAGGTAATCCCCCAGGATTGAGCCACAGTCCGCTCTTTCCGCCTTGCTTTACTAATAATTTTATACCTTCAATTCTTAAGTCTGGATTTACAATTTTGCTCAAATCATAAATTGTAATCAGAGCTGTGTTGACTCCCATAATAGCTTCCATTTCCACACCAGTTTTGGCATGTGCCGATACCACACAATAAACTTCTAATGAGTAATCATCTTCGTTCATAATAATCTTGGTAGCGGTATGATCGATAGGCAGTGGGTGACATAAGGGAATAATGTCACTAGTTTTTTTTACACCAAGAACAGCGGCTATCTCGGCCAAACTAATAGGATCACCTTTGGGCATTTTTTTTGTTTGAATTAATTCAAAGGTTTCTTTGCCAACAATAATTTTTCCAGTAGCCAATGCTTTTCTAAAAGTAGGCTGCTTGTCTGAGACATCAATCATTTTATAATTATGTTCTAAAAATAATTCTTTTGCCCAGTCCTTTAATTCTTTTTGATTAATAATTTTTAGACTTGTCATGATATTACCCACCTATTGAAGCCAAGTGAGGTGTGATCCCAGTATTGCCCATTTCTAAGTAATGAGATTCTTTTTTAAAACGAAGTTGTTTTAAAATTATTTCTATTAATTCATCTTTTTGACTTTGATTTTGCAAGTAAGGTCGTAAATCAGTGCCGGTGTTGCCAAACAAGCATAGTCGCAATTCACCTTTTGCAGTAACTCTTAAACGATTACATGTGCTACAAAAATCTTTAGAGTAGGGAGCTATAATTCCAAACTTTCCTTTAAATTTCGAGTGAACATAATTTATGGATGGACCCGCACCACTGATTTTAGCAATTTCTTTCCAATCTTTGCTTTCAATATACTTTCTAAAAATAGATGCTGAAACATGATATTTGGTAAAATATTCAAGATTGTCACCAGTTTGCATTAGCTCAATATATCTAAAATCAATTTCATTATTATTTATAAAACGTTCCCAACTTTGGAATTCTTCCAAGCTGTCATTAACATTTTTAAGCAAGACAGCATTGATTTTAATATTTTTAAAACCTTTGCTTTGTAAAATACCAATTCCCTCTAAAATTTGTGGTAAGCGATCTTTGCCAGTAATTTCTTTAAACTTATTTCTATCTAAGCTATCAATACTAATATTAATTCCATTAATTCCAGTTGCAATTAGCTCTTCAGCAATTTCATTAAGCTTATAACCATTGGTTGTGATTACTAGATTGTTAATTTTGTGTTCAGATTTAATATTTTTCAAGACTTCAAAAAAATCTTTTCGAACCGTAGGTTCTCCACCTGTTACTCTAATTTTTGAAACACCAAGCTCCGTAAAAGCAGCTACTAGATTAGATATTTCACTTAGATTTAAAAATCCTGGTTTATTCTCTACTTTGAAATATCCATTAGGAAGACAATACCCACATTTAAAATTACACACGTCCGTAATTGACAAGCGAATGTAGGGAAACGATCTTCCAAAACTATCAGACATTTTTTTCATGCTAAAAATGTAACATATTTAAGGATTTTTAATAATGCAATTCGCTTAACAATTGTTTTTATACTCGTAAAAAGTGAAATTTTAAATTTTAATTTATTATAGGTTGGGATTAGATGTTTTAATTAAAAAGGAGAAACAAATGAAAAACAAGATATCAAACAACTCAAGAAGAAATTTTTTAGCAGGATCTGCAACTATTGCAGGACTTGCAGCTGCCTCAACTGTATTTCCTGGCAGTATAGCTCATGCAAACCATGCGGAAGACAAAGCAAAAGATTTGCCAGATTTTGCAAAATGGAAAAAAAGATCTACATTAATTGTTCATTCTAAAAGCGGTCTTGAGACACATAGAGAAGATATTGGGTCGAGTGTTATTACTCCTATAAGACACATTTATGTTAGAAATAATTTACCTACATTAACAGACGCTCAAATTGGAAAAAAAGAAAATTGGACTATTAATATAGAGGGAGTTAAAAATCCAAGAACCTTCAGTTTAAAAGAATTAAAATCTCTGGGATTTACTACTGTTGCAACGGTACTTCAGTGCTCTGGAAATGGAAGAGGATATTTTAAACATGGACCTTCAGGCTCTCAGTGGAAAACAGGAGCAGCTGCCTGTGTAGTTTGGGCTGGAATTCCAGTTTCTGACATTGTGAATATTTGCGGTGGGTTAGCTAGTGATGTTAAATTTATGACAGGAACAGGCGGAGATTTGCCAAAAGGTCAAGATCCTAAGAATTCGTTGATGGAAAGATCGGTTCCATTAAAAGTGCACAAAGATGCAATCTTAGCTTGGGAAATGAATGGAGTTGATTTGCCAAATGTTCACGGAGCACCTCTGCGTTTAGTTACGCCTGGGTATTTTGGTGTCAATAACGTCAAACATATAAATAAACTTTCTTTCACTAAATCTGAATCAGGTGTGAAGTTTATGAAATCAAGTTATCGAGTATCTCCAATTGGCAAAAAAGGATCTAGCTATCCTACTTGTTGGGAGATGCCCGTAAAGTCTTGGATTGTTAAACCAAACGATGATAGCGGAAAAGTTAATTCCGGAAATGTTGTAATCACAGGAGTAGCATTTGGCGGTACAGAAGCTTTATCTAAAGTGGAAATATCAATTGATTTTGGAAAAAATTGGAAAACTGCAAAATTAGTAGGTCCTGATCTTGGAAAGTTTGCTTGGAGACAATTTGTGTTTGAGCTTGATTTGAAACCAGGAACTTATAATTTGGCAAGCAGAGCCCATGCTGGTGGACAGTCACAACCCGAACTAAGAATGGAAAATAGAAGAGCCTATTCACATAATGGTTGGAAAGACCACAGCGTGATGATTGATGTTGGCTAAAAAAATATTTTTAATACTGTTATCTTTAAACTTTCTGACATTTGCAGTTAAAGCTGATCAAATGTCAGAAGGTAAAAAAATATTTATAGGCAAGGGAACATGCATGGCTTGTCATGTTCTTAAAGCTGCTGGAGCAACTGGAGAAATAGGCCCAGCCTTGGACGAATTAAAACCAACTATGGCTCAGGTTGTAAAGGCAGTAACAGAAGGCTTGAATATTATGCCTGCTTTTGGAGAATCGGGCATGCTAACACCTAAAGAGATTGATGCGGTTGCTTTTTATGTGGCCAAAAGTGCAGGAAAATAATTTATTATATTAATTGCAGTTGCAAATCTTAGTTTAGTTAAATCTTTATTTTAAAAAATTTTTAATCCCATTCGTAAAGCAACAAATAACACTAGAATAGCTGTTAGCGCTGCCAATCCTTTGGAGGGTAGAATTTTAAGATTTAAATAATTTCCAATTTGACCACCAATCACAACACATAGAATTAAAAACCAATGATCTAGAATTTCTGTAGTTACATGGTTTTTTTGCAATTGAGCAATCAGACCTGAAATAGAGTTAATTAAAATAAAAATAGAAGCGGTAGTCGCGATATCACGGGGTTTTCCTGCCTGAAGTAAAAAAAGTATTGGACTTAAAAAAATTCCGCCACCTATCCCAACTATTCCAGATACCAATCCCAAAACAGAACCAATACTTACAGAAACGTAGAAAGGTGTTTTTTTATAAGATTTTTTTTCAGCTCCAAAAAATTTAAAATTGAGTAACAGCAAAATTCCGGCAATTAATAAAACGATAAATAAAATAATTTCAAAAATATTTTTTTCTATTACGAGAGACCCTCCCCAATATGCAAATGGAATGGAGCCAATTAAATAGGGGAAAAGTAAATCTTTATTAAAATGACCGTGACGTATGTAATTAAAAGAATTTCCCGAAACCACAGCTATATTGCAGGCCAGAGCAAGAATAGGGAAAATAGCATAAGGAGTATTCCATAATAACAATAAAGCCAGATAAGTCGATCCGCCTCCAAAACCTACGCTAGAGTACAGAATAGCAGTTAATAAAAATAAAGCAGAAAGAAAAATCATAAACAGTCTTGCACACAGATTATGAATAATTAATCCATGAGGCAATCTATTAAATTATGATTAACCAAATAAGCCACAATCAATTAGTTTGAGTTACTTGAATTAATGTACCCAGTTCGTCGGGTAATTTTTCTTTAAAATAAAACGGTTTATAATAATAGCGCACGCTATCATTATGACCGATCCTAAAATAATGGGGTTGAGCAAGTATTCGTAAGAAGCCATTCCTAGCATTACAATTATGGGATTACCGCCTGCAGGAGGATGAGTGATGCCAAGTAATATCATTACAAATATTCCTAAACTAACTGCAATCGCTATCTGTAAAAACTGATCTACAGGCACAAACTGCAACACCAGCACACCAACTAAAGAAGTTACCAAATGTCCAAAAAAAACATTTTTAGGTTGGGCAAATGGACTCTCAGGATATCCGAATAGTAAGACCATAGAAGATCCAAAGGATCCAGCTAGAAATAAACCATAGGGAGTTTTAAAGCTTAAGAAAGAAAGAATTCCAATGGTAATCATAGAAAATACGAAAGCAAAAAAAGCTCTAGAAAAATTTTCTTTTATAGTAGGTAGCATAAGTTTCTAATCATTTAGATAGTATCAATTTATAATTTTTTTACTTCTACAAAATGCTAAGCCGATACTATTTTTGATATAAATGTTCTTTTAAATTCAAGGGTTACACGTTAATCTAAGCATCTGTATAATTAGTAATATTCACATGACTCCTCAACAGCTTCTTCTTTTAATGGGCTCCTTAATGATTGGTATGGCCATTGCTAAAAAAAATCCTAACAGCACACAGGAAAAATATATTCGTATTGCTCTTTATGCTTTTGGCGCTGGCTTTATTCTTGCATGTATATTGTGGAACTAGGAATAAAATAAAAATAATAGTTATTTTTTTCTGTAATAGGCATTGGCCTCACTTAATTCCATCCTAGTAATTTGATTAGCAAGACCGCATGTTCTATAATCAATTTTGTTTTGCTAACAAATCCTGAACATCGCTAATAAAAATCATTATGAAAAATAATTATCAAATTGCGTTTCCACAAGAAAATGTTGATCACTTGCATCAGGATGAGGTGTATTTTCATTATTGGAAAGAAGATCCGGATGAAAAAGTTAAATTAAGATTTCATGATTATGCTGAAATTTATAAAGAACCAGGCTTGTATGAACAATTGTTTTATGACCGTTTGAAATGTACCTCACCGGTTAAAATTTCAACACTACTTAAAAATGCCCTTAGCCAATCCCAAGAGAATATATCTGAACTACGAGTATTAGATTTTGGAGCCGGCAACGGCATGATGGGCGAGGAATTAAAAACACACGGAGTATCACGATTGGTGGGTATTGATATTGTCCCAGAAGCCAAAGAAGCTACCCTTCGAGATCGTCCTGGTCTGTATGACAATTACTACATTTGTGATTTTGAACACTTAGACAACAAAACTAGTGAAAACATTAAAGCCTGGAACTGCAATTGCTTAGTAACGGTAGCAGCCTTAGGATTTGGTGATATTCCTCCAAAAGCTTTTATCAATGCCTTTAACATGATTGATAATAATGGCTGGATTGCCTTCAATATTAAAGAAACTTTTCTCGATAGTAAGGACAACACCGGTTTTTCCAAAACCATTAAGGAATTAATCTTTTCAGAGTATTTAGATATTTATAACTTAGAACGATATCGTCACCGAGTATCCGTAGGCGGAGTGCATCTTTATTATTACGCTATTGTGGGAAGAAAGAATGCTAATGTTCCTGAAGACTTTTTTGTTTAATAGATAATTCTTATAGTCTCCGAATAAACAAGTAGGATTGCAAGGTTGTCATTCTTCTACAAATCTATAAAAGCTTAGCACATGCTCATTCCTAGAACTAAAGTCCCTAAACTTACTTTCCCATTAGTGAATGGGGGAACGTTTGATTTAGAAAAAGAAAATCCAAAAAGCTTTAATTTAATAGTTTTTTACAGAGGTCTTCATTGCCCTTTATGTGCCATGTATACAAAAGAATTAGGAAGCCTACTAAAAGACTACCAAGACAAAGGTGTAGAAGTAGTGGTCGTATCTTCTGACACCAAAGAAAGAGCAGAAGAATTTGCGACTAAAGTAGGATTTGCAGAATTAAAATTTGGTTATGGCTTATCTTTAGCTGACGCTAAACAATGGGGTTTATATATTTCTGAGGGTATTGGAAAAACTTCTATAGGTATTGAAGAGCCAGCAAAATTTTCAGAACCAGGTATCTTTTTAGTTAAGCCTGATAAAACGCTATATTACGGATCGACTCAAACTATGCCTTTTGCAAGGCCTTCATTTGCAGATCTGATCAAAGCGGTAGAATTTTCTATTACTAAAAACTACCCAGCTCGTGGCGAGTACACTTCCGGTCTGTAATATCTAAGCATCCTTTTTTAAGGAGCTCATTGTACCAAATAATTAAAAGTAATTAATCAATATTTGTTTTCAATTTGTTAAGTTCAGATTTAAGAAACTCCGCAATCATTCCCATTCCGGATAAATTCGTTTTTTTCTCTGCAGGAGAATTGTAGTTAGTATTGGTATTCACATCATATGTGTAACTAACTCCATTTTTGTCCTTAATATATTCAATGCCTGCAACTTCAACATTATTTGCCTTTAAAAACGTTTCATACTTTTCGATAATTGGATCTTTATAATCTTTAACGATCATAAATTTATTTCCATCAGCATTGGTGGGGCAGAACTGTTCTTCAATATTACAAGCATCGGCTGGGCATAGTTCAAAACTATCACTCGCGTCTACTTGTACCGCGTAGAAAAATTGTGAATTAATAAACTCAACACGAGTGATCACTTTTGGATCCGCCATAATATATTCTTGTAAGATTGTAATACCATCAATGGAATCTTCAAATTGATCTCCATTTACATACTTTTCAAGTTCAGTTTTATTTTGAAATAATTTAACCCCAAGTCCACGTCCAGCTCTATTGTGCTTAGTGATAAAAGGCCCAGTAAAATGATTTGCTGAAGATAAAATATTTTCTTTTCCCGAGCAAAAAATAGATTTTGGTGTTTTAATATTGTGCTCATTTAATTTTTTATATTGTAACGATTTACTAATTTCCAAAGATAGCGAGTTTTCACCATTGATAATTCGTCTATTATGAAAAGATAGCCAATTTAAAATCACCGCCGTATACTCAGGTGCAAATCGATGTCCTCTTGAATGGGAAGAGGCACTCATCCGATTGTAAAAAACTCCAGCCGGTGGAATAGAGTCGGTATTTAAATTAACTTTTGCCATATGCCAATCTTCAAAGGGCACAGACAATTTTTTTAGTTGCTCTTTAAGCGGTTGAGTCCACTCGTCATTTTCGTGAATAATATAGGCTTTCATAAGCTGAGATTTTTAATATTAAACAAAACCGATATATTTGCTAGTTGCATAGTAATTTTTATTAAATGAAGTTAAATAATTTTATCAGGAAGAAAATTTATCTAAATTGTTATGCATTTAATATATTATAGATATCTTTATTTATCAAAGATAGACAGTAGGCGCTTGAATTATCATAAAAAAATAAGAATTTACTTAAATAGTTAAAATGATGGTCTTTGCTTTATTTTACGTTTAAGTTTTTTGATAAATGACTTTCTTTTTTTCATAATCAGATAATAAAACAAGAATATGGTAAATAAGAGAGCATGAGCGATGCAGACTGCAATGTTGTAGTCTGCACATTTGCTTGTAGAGAAGCGTAAGCTCGGCTGTTTCTGTATCTTCTATTTTTTATATTTTGCAGCTTCTTCTGATCCGCCAGTTGCACTACCTTTAGTATAAGAGTGGGCTCCCATGCCTGCAAGTTGACCATCTTTAACAATTAGATATTCATCTCTAATTGGTTTTTTATCAAAGAAACATTCTAATATTTCTCTTGTGCCAGCGGCATATCTTGCCTGTGCTGATAAAGTTGTTCCTGAAGTGTGTGGAGTCATACCATGATTAGGCATAGTTCTCCAAACGTGATCATTAGGTGCTGGTTGTGGAAACCAAACGTCTCCAGCATACCCACTCAACTGTCCAGATTTAAGTGCTTTTGCTATTGCATCCTTATCACAGATTTTACCTCTAGCAGTATTAACAATATACGCACCTGGTTTACATTTGCTGATCAATTCATCATTAAATAAGTTTTCCGTTTCAGGATGAAGCGGACAACTTATGTTAATAACATCACAAACAGCAACTAAAGATTCTACTGAATCGTGATAAGTTAAATTTAATTCTTTTTCTTTATCTTTAGGTAATCTATGTTTATCAAAGTAATGTAAATGCACATCAAACGGTGCCATTTTTCTTAACATATCATAACCTATACGTCCGGCCGCAATAGTACCCACGTGCATACCTTCCACATCATAAGAACGTTTTACAGCGTCAGCAATATGCCAACCGCCTTCATTTACTATTCTGTGTTGATTGTGATAATCTCTAACTAAAGATAAAATCATCATAACAATATGTTCAGCAACTGACCTTGAATTACAATAAGTTACTTCAACTACATCAACTTTATTATCCATCGCCGCTTGTAAATCTACGTGGTCAGAACCAATACCTGCTGTAATTGCTATTTTTAAATTTGGTGCTGATTCCATTTTTTTTCTTGTTAGATAATATGGAAAGAACGGTTGAGATATAACTATATCAGCATCAACTAATTCTTTATCTGCAACACAACCTTCAGCATCTTTATCCGAGGTCACAACTAATGTATGTCCTTGGTCTTCTAAAAATTTTCTTAAACCTAATTCTCCTGAAACACAACCTAACAATTCACCAGGATTAAAGTCAATTGCTTTTGGCGTTGGTAGTGTCATCCCATCTGGATATTTTTCCAGTTTAGGAAGTGCCTTTAACGGATAACTCGAAGGCATTCCGCCTTTTGGATCATCATATAATACGCATAATATTTTCATTGTTGGTTCCCTCTTTTTTAATATAGTTTTAAATTATTATGATCGAAAAAAATATAACTTTTTTAACGCTCTTGAAATCAATTTAAACCTTCAAGAAATAAAATGGTTAGACGAGGCTTTTCCCGAAGGTATAGTGGCTGCAACACGATATGCTGCACCTATGCTGTTTCACTTAGATAGTGAAAAAGGCTAGTCGCGATCACGTTTTAAATGACACGTTTTTAAATTAAGCAAATATCCCGTAAGCTTATGCCTAGGTTTTGTTAAGCCCAATCAAAACCACCATTCGATTCACAGGTTTTTATTTTCTTGAATTGTAATATAAATAAATGAAACTTTATTTAAATACTTAGAATGATAGTTAATGCTGATTTTGCCTTAAAGGCAGTGATGAATACTCAAGATATGAATTGGGAACCATCACCTGTTCCCGGAGTAGAGAGAAAATATTTAGATAGAGTTGGTGGGGAAGTTGCGATCGCAAGTACCGTTGTTAAATATGCAGCTAACTCTTCTTTTACTCGCCATACTCATGGGGGTGGTGAAGAGATTTTAGTTTTAGAGGGAGTATTCTCTGATGAATTTGGAGATTATCCAGTAGGATCGTATCTTAGAAATCCACCAAAAAGTTCACACACTCCTTTTTCAAAAGAAGGTTGCACTTTATTTGTAAAATTAAGACACTTTCACCCGGATGATTTAGAAACTGTTCGCATTGATACGAGCACTGCCACTTGGTATCCAGGAACGGTTCCCGGTCTATCTGTCATGCCTCTTCATGAATTTGACGGTGTTGGTACAGCTTTGGTTAAGTGGGCTCCTGATACGATTTTTAATCCGCACGTTCATCCAGGCGGTGAAGAAATTTTTGTAATCAAAGGAGTATTCCATGATGAGCATGCAAGTTATCCAACGGGCAGTTGGATCAGAAGTCCAAGATACAGTAAGCACGCCCCTTTTACAAAATCAGAAGGCGCTTTGATTTATGTTAAAACCGGTCACCTTGATAATCCCCTTCAATAAAGTTTATAAAAATGAATACTGCAACAGTCCCTTTAAATTGGTCCTGTAAACATACATGGCGACGAAGTGCTAAAAACACTGGTTGGTGTGTGCTTGGTTGCTCTATTGGAGATTTTGGAACTATTTTATTTTTTCAATTAACAGAAATTCCTTTTCCAGTAATGGGAATTATGACTTTAGCAATTATCAATGGATTGCTTACGAGTATTGCACTTGAGACTTTTATTTTAATGAGACAGCAATTTACTTTCATTAATGCACTTAAAACTGCTTGCGGTATGAGTTTTATTTCTATGCTTGCAATGGAGATTGCAATGAACACAACGGATTATATTTTAACAGGCGGCGCAATGCTTACATGGTGGGTGGTGCCTATTATGTTAACGGTTGGATTTTTAACACCGTGGCCTTATAATTATTACAGACTTAAAAAATTCAATCAGGCGTGTCACTAGGCGGTTAGGTGTTAGGTCTTACAATTTCCAAGCTATCAAAAGGCATTAGAGTGGTACAATAGTGAGGAATATAAACCTATCCGCGAGATTAGATTTAAAAATGCCAAATCCATCGGCCTAATTATTGAAGGCGCTTAGAATTATTTTCTTTTAATAATAAACCCATAAATTATTCCGTTTATAATAAGCAGAGCGATTCCAAGGCTGATTTGGATCTCTTTGGTTAGATTGATTGGGTAAATAATTGAATAAAGATAGTTTTGAATAAAGGTTGTGGAATAGGTTGCAAGATTTGCTTTAGTTAAGAGATAATTTTCCAAATAAGTGAGTGGGCAAATAGTTTGCGTAAATTCCATATAAGCCCCATAGAGAAATGCTGGAATATGAAAGTATAATGTCCAAGCTTTAATAAAGAATAAAAGCCCTCCAAAGATAACGAAGATAATAAAGAGAAAATGAATGATGAGAGTAAGACTTGCTAGGAACTCATACATTTTGATTAATTAAATATTAACTTGATATATATTTTTTTAATTCGTCGATTAAATGTTTTTGCTCATCGATCATAAGACGCACCACATCACCAATTGAAATAATTCCTATAGATTTACCATTATCTACTACCGGTAAATGTCTAACACGCTTATCCGTCATTAATTGCATACAAGCATCAATTTGCATATCGGATGATATGGTTATCACCTCTTTACTCATGACTTCTGAAAGTTTTGTGTCAGTACTATTTTTTCCCTTTAACACTACTTTTCTGGCGTAATCTCTTTCTGAAAAAATTCCTATAAGCTTATCTTGATCCTTAATAACAATGGCGCCGATATTTTTATCTGCCATTAACTGTAAGGCTTGTCTTACGGTATTATTTGAACTGAGTGACCAGGTTGGTCTTTTTGTCTGCTCTATAAATTGTCCCGCTGTCAGCATAATTTAATATTCTCCAATTTTATAATTATTACTAGCCCAAAAGGGGGAGATCCCCCTTTTTATCAGGTTTAAATAACCTATAAAATTTATGTAGTGTGGACCTTTTTTGGAAGAGCAGAGGTCCGTAAGCTCTTATTCAGTATTGATACTTTTTAATTCAAGTATCAGGTATTGGCATAAACATATTTACCGCCTCCTGATAAAAATATGTTCCTTCTTCATACTGAAGTCAAATTTTCTGCAAAAAAGAGAGATAAAGAAATAAGTGTTATGGATGAGCACGTTGACT
>CAWUVR010000065.1:0-19058 GCA_963925905.1 uncultured Pelagibacteraceae bacterium | reverse complement strand
ATCGCTACGCGAAAAGAATCGGTCACACATTTACAAAAAGTTTAATTTTCTAAACAGTATGATAAAGAATATTTTTAAATGAAAAAAAAGGTTTCTATTATAGGTGCGGGAATTGTTGGCCTTTGTTCTGGCTATCATCTTTTAAAGAAAGGACACGAGGTTACTTTTTTTGACAAGAATGAACCTGGCAGTGGTGCTTCTTATGGTAATGCAGGGTCTTTCTCTAATTATGGAGCAGTAGGATTAAACCAACCTTCTATTTTTAAAAATTTACCCAGATATTTATTGAGCTCTTATTCACCGTTATCAATAAAATTCAGTTACTTATTGGCAATTATTCCTTGGGCAGTTAGGTTTTTGCAAAACTGCAATCAAAAATCCATGGTCGCTACTGCAGAAAAAATGAATGCTCTACTAGTCCATTCAATTGCTGAGTATGAGCAAATCTTTTCAGATATTGGAGCCAGTGATCTTGTAGAGCGCACCGGTGTGATTTATATTTATAATGATGCAAACAACGAAAGAGTTCAAGAATCTATCCGTTTACGAGATTGTTTAAAAGTAAAACAAGTTCTGCTTAGCAAAAGCGATGTTCATGGCATGGAGCCCAATCTTAACCCAGTTTATGAAGGTGGTATTTTTTTTCCAACAGCGCTACATACTAGAAATCCAAAAAAGATATCAGATAAAATTTTTAATAAATGTTTAGAGCTCGGCGCCACTTTTATTAGAGACGATATCAAACATATCGTTCATTCAAAATTAAAATCTGATAGTCAAGAGTATGCTTTTGATCAGTTGTTAATTGCAGCTGGGGCTTTTTCAAAACAATTTACAGATCAGTTGGGTGAAGATATTCCCCTAGAAACAGAAAGAGGTTACCATGTTCACTTTAAAGATAGTGACAAGTTAATCACAAGACCCATCTGCTCTTTTGATTCAGGAGTTTATTTGTCCCCCATGGATCAAGGACTTCGTGCGGCGGGCACAGTAGAATTTGGTGGATTAAAAAACCCTCCTAGTCCTAAAAGAATTGAATATATCACAAGGGAAGCTAAAAAAATGATTTCAAATTTACCAGACCCTTACGATAGCTGGTTAGGTTTTAGGCCAACCTTGCCTGACTTTGTTCCGGTTATTGGAGAGTCTAAAAATTTTCAGAATGTATTTTATGCTTTTGGTCATAATCACTTAGGATGGACTTTGGGTGCGATTACTGGAAGCATTATTGCTAAAATAATCTCAAAAGATGGTGTGAATTTAAATTTTTCTAAATATAGTTCGGCTCGATTTAGATAGGCTCTGAGACAAACGAACCCAAATAAGCGTTGAAAATTAAAGCTGATTTTTGAAACTAAGCTGTTTTGATCTTTTTTGCGATAAAGTCAGGAAGCTCTTCGTGTTGAGCGTTGTTCGTATTCTTACTGTCTTCTCTCCAACCTTTAGGTTGGTAAGCGTGCATAACATGTAGTTTGCAATATACTCTACTTTCCATAGAAGACCTTCCACAGAAGTAAAAATCTTTTTCATCAGGATGACCAATGGGCCATCTGCACACTTTGTCAGTTAGCTTTTCTAATGGAATAGGATTTTCTGGTTCAAAATCTTTTTCAATAACAATTGCCCTAAGACCTTTGGATCTTCTTTGTCTCTTTTCTCCTTGTTCGCCATTTTCATTAAAAGATCGGTTGTTAATTTTTGGAGCCGAAACCATTCTAGATTGAGCTCTACCTTGAAGGTTAAGTCTGTGAGATTTGCCAATGACAGCATTTCTTGAAATTCCGCTACCTAGCATTTTAGAAATTTGGCTAGCAGTATGTCCTTCTGCCCAAAGTTTCTTTAATTCTTCTGTTTTTTCTTCTGTCCAAGCCATTTTCCAGGGTTATAATACTATATATTGGATAAACAAGAAAATAAAACACAAGATGTTGATTAAAAAATGTATGTTTTACAAGCTTTTAAGAGAAATTCTAATTATATCCACATTTTTGTGCATTTTTATCACTTTAATTGATACTAGAATATTTCATGACAACAATTGAGCAAAAATACAAAATTGGAAGCAGAAGATTTGGAAGGGTAAACTGGATTGGTCTTTACACTCTTTATATCAAAGAAGTGTTAAGATTTTTTAATGTGTGGATACAAACTATTTTGTCTCCAGTAGTTACTTTTTTTCTTTTTTTAGCAGTTTTTAGTTTGGCGGTAGGAAATGGGAGAGCAGATGTTCTCGGACACAAATTTACAATTTTTTTAGTACCAGGATTAATCGTTATGCAAATGATGCAGAATGCTTTTGCAAACACATCTTCTTCTTTGGTGATTTCTAAAATGCAGGGCAATATCGTCGATCTTTTGTACCCACCATTATCAGCCATTGAAGTGACAGTAGCAATGTTAGCTGGAGGAATTACCAGAGGACTTGTTGTTGGTTTTGCTTCTACCGCAGTTTGCATTATGTTTATTGATGTTCCCATTCATAATGTTTTTATTATCTTTGTTTATGGTTTATTAGGATCCTCTTTGCTAGCCAGCCTTGGATTTCTAGCTGGTCTTTGGTCGGAGAAATTTGACAATATGGCTGCTGTTACTAATTTTATTATTGTCCCACTTTCTTTTTTGTCTGGAACATTTTATTCTATTAAAAACTTGAATATCTACATTGAAACCATTAGTAGCCTCAATCCATTTTTTTATGTGATAGATGGTTTTAGATATGGTTTTTTGGGAGCTTCAGACGGATCGTTAACTGTTGGATTGATTGTTTTAATAATTACTAATATTATCACTTGGTGCAGTTGTTATTTTCTATTTAACAAAGGTTACAAAATAAAATTTTAATACAATTATGAGCGCATTAGCTAAAACTTATAACAGAAAAAAAATTGCTTTTAAAAAAGGCTCTGGCTCTTTTTTATATTCAACTAATGGGAAAAAATATTTGGACTTTGTTCAAGGTATAGCAGTGAACTCTTTGGGTCACGCTAATCCATATCTTACTAAAGCTTAAATCAACCAGTCAAAAAAAGTATGGCATGAATCCAACGCCGTTATAATTCCTGAGGGAGAAAAATTAGCTTAAAGATTAAAACAAAATACATTTGCAGATTATGTCTTGTTTCAAAATAGCGGTGCAGAAGCAACAGAAGCCGCAATCAAAGTGGCAAGAAGATATTTTTACTCAATCGGACAACCTCAAAAAAATAGAATTATCTGCATTAAAAACTCATTTCATGGCAGAACATTGGCCACGATCTTTGCAAGCGGTTCTAAAAAAATGACTGAAGGTTTTGGACCCAAGGTGGCGGGATTTGATCATTTTAATTTTGGCGATCATGACAAATTAAAAAAATTAATAACCAAAAAAACAGCTGCCATTATGGTTGAGACCGTAATGGGAGAAGGGGGCATTAAAGTTATACCAGGGCACTGTTTGAGAGGATTGAGAAAACTTTGTGACGAGAAAAAAATTTTATTAATTCTTGATGAGGTTCAATGTGGAATAGGTAGAACGGGAAAATTTTTTGCCTTTGAGCACGCTAATGTAAAACCAGATATTGTGCCAATAGCAAAAGGAATTGGTGGTGGCTTTCCTATGGGCGCAGTTTTGATGAGCAAGAAGGCTGCTTCTGGAATGGTTCCAGGAACACATGGCTCTACTTTCGGTGGAAACCCTTTAGCTATGAGTGTTGGCAATGCAGTTCTCGATGTGATTTTAAAAAAAGGATTTCTGCAAAATGTTGTTAAGACTTCCAAGTATTTTCACTCTGAATTAAAAAAAATACAAATACAATTTCCAAGCATCATTAAAGATGTAAGAGGGGTTGGTTTATTGGTGGGCTTGCAACTTTTTGAAGATCAAACTAAGTTCATAGAAAAATTGATGGATAATAAATTTTTGACCATTAGAGCCGCCGAGAATGTAATAAGATTATTGCCACCACTAACAGTTAAAAAATCTGAAATAGACTTGGCTATAAAAATAATAACTCAAGTTTGTAAGAATTATAAATAGTATGAAGCATTTTTTAGATCTTAGTCAAATTGATAAAAAAGAACTTAGAAGCATTCTTGACGAAGCAAAAAGAAGAAAAAAGAATTGCTCCACTAAGGGCAAAGTAGTGGTGAGTGAAAAAAGTTCAGCACAAGACAAATTGTTGCTAATGATTTTTGAAAAACCATCAACTAGAACAAGGCTTTCTTTTGACCTTGCAATGAGACAATTGGGAGGACAAACGATCGTTATGAACTCCAACGATATGCACCTAGGCAAAGGAGAGGAGAGCATTGAGGATACTGCAAAAGTTATTTCTTCTTTTTCAGATATAGTGATGTTTAGAACTTTTGCTCACAAATCCTTGATTGAATTGTCGAATTTACTAACAGTCCCTTTAATTAATGGTCTAACGGATCATTCGCATCCATGCCAATTGCTTAGTGACGTTCTTACTTTTGAGGAAAACAGAGGATCCATCAAAGGAGCCAAAGTTGCCTGGATCGGGGATGGTAATAATGTAACCAATTCTGCAATTGAAGCCGCAGTACAATTCGATTTTCAATTAAATATTTCATGTCCAAAAGGCTATATGCCTTCGAAGAAAACATTAGATTGGGCTAATTCTAAAAATGGAAACATAGTTATATTCAAAGATCCAACAAAAGCAGCAAAAGATGTTGATTGTATTATGAGCGATAAATGGATTTCTATGGGTGACAAGGTAAATGTTAAGGAAAAAAAGAAGGCACTGAAATCCTATCAGGCCAATATAAAATTAATGAGTTTTGCGAAAAAAGATGCGATCTTCATGCACGTATTGCCAGCGGCCAGAGGAGAAGAGGTTACGGCTGACATTATAGATGGCAAGCAATCGGTTGTATGGCAACAGGCCGAAAACAGACTTCATGGTCAAAAAGCAATAATAGACTGGTGTTTAGATTAACTTCTCCAAAAAGAGGGAAGAAATAAAACAAGAACGGTAAAAAATTCTAATCGGCCCAACAACATTCCAAAACTCAAGTACCACTTAGTAAGATCAGGTAGATATTTAAAACTTCCATTCGGGCCAATTACCTCTCCAAGTCCAGGCCCCACATTAGAAAGGGAAGTTGCTGCTGCAGAAATTGCAGTGACAAAATCAAGTCCTGACAAAGAAAGAAGAGCGGTTAAAATAAAAAATATAAAGATATACAAAAAAACAAAAGTTAATACCGAAGTTAACAAGGTATCACCAATTGCCTCTCCTCGGTACTTCATGGGAAATACTCCGTTCGGGTAAATAATTTGTTTAATCTGTTTTTTAATAAATAAATTTAATATTTGAAATCTAAATATTTTAATTCCACATGTTGTAGACGCGCTACAACCACCGACAAACATTAATATGATAAAAAAGAAGGAGGAAAAATTACCCCAAGAACCAAAATCTTCGGTTGTGAATCCTGTTCCTGTTAAAATAGAAACCACATTAAATACAGACTCTCTTATATTGTGAGGAATAGATTCTTTAACAAAAAAATAAGAGTATGCAACTATGATTAGAGAAGCGAAGAAGGTAAAAGTAAAAAAACCTCTAATTTGAGGGTCTCTATAAAAGACAAATATTTCACCCTTGATAAACTTTAAGTAACTTAAGAAAGGAATGCTTCCACAGATCATAAAAACTATTGCAACAATCTCAATCGTTGTAGAATCAAAATATCCCATAGATTGTGTGTGAGTAGAGAACCCGCCTGTTGAGATAGTTGTAAATGAATGAGCCACCGCATCAAAAATATTCATTCCCAAAAAATAAAATCCAAGTGCGCAAACTAAAGTTAAAATAAAATAAATTTTAGCACAGACTAGGGCAATTTCTTTTGAACTTGGTAGTATTTTTTCGAATTCAGCACCTTCGGATTTAAACAAGGACATTCCACCAATATTTAAAAGAGGCAAAACTGTAATTGCCATAACAACAATTCCAATACCACCTAACCATTGTAGAATTGCCCTCCAAATCAAAACACCTTTTGAAGCAACTTCAATATTATCCAAAATAGTAGAGCCTGTTGTGGTGATACCTGACATAGATTCAAAAAAAGCATCGGTAAAAGATAATTTTAAAGAGGAAAACATTAGTGGAAAGCTTGCGAATAACGTGATCGCAATCCAGGAAAGCGAAGTCATCATAAAAGCCTGCTTAATATTTAGATTCTTTTGTTCTGTTTGGTTGGTGATCAACAAAAGATAACCAATGAATATTGAAAAAATAGACCAAAATAAAAAGTTGTGAGATTTGTCGCCAATGGTTATTTCCACGAAATAGGGAATAAGCATAGATAGCCCTAAAATAATAAGCAAAGCACCAATAACTAAAAAAACTGTTTTTGTTCCATCTTTCATAATTTTGCTAACGAATCCAAAAATATATTAATTCGTTTTTAAAACAAATGATGATTCATAAGGAAAATACATGACAAAAATTTAGTTTTTGAGTTATAAGGAATGAATTTCTTAACATGATTGATAACGAGTATTTAGAATCAAAAGCTTGGCCATTTGTTGAAGCAAGAGAACTTTTAAAAAAAAGAAAAAAACTTTTTGAAAAAAAGGGCTATGCTTTGTTTCAAACGGGATATGGCCCAAGTGGATTGCCACACATAGGAACATTTGGAGAAGTGTGTAGAACCACCATGGTCATTCAGGCATTCCAAAAAATTTCCGATATTCCAGTTAAGCTATTTACTTTTTCGGATGATATGGATGGACTAAGAAAAGTTCCTGAAAATATTTCTAATAAAAAAGTATTAGAAGACAATCTTCATAAGCCACTAACTAGTGTTCCAGACCCATTTGGAAAATTTAATAGCTTTGGTGAGCACAATAACGAAATGCTGAAAAGTTTTTTAGATCAGTTTAATTTTAATTATGAATTCAAAAGCTCCACCACTTTGTACAAGTCAGGTATTTTTGATGAAGCTTTAAAACTTGTTCTTAGCAAATACGATCAAATAATGAACGTAGTTTTGCCAACTCTTGGAGAGGAAAGAAAAAAATCTTATAGTCCATTTTTGCCAGTCTGCTCAGAAACAGGAAGAGTATTGGAGGTGGCAATTCTAGAAAGAGATCTTCAGAATCATGAGATCGTTTACGAGAGTAACGGAAAAAAATTTAAAACAAAAGTAACAGGTGGTAATTGCAAGCTTCAATGGAAAGTAGACTGGGCTATGAGATGGCACGCACTAGAAGTTGATTTTGAGATGTATGGAAAAGACCTGATTCCGAGCGCAGAGTTATCACAGCAAATTTGCAAGATTCTTGGACAGACTCCTCCCAATGGATTTTACTATGAACTATTTTTAGATGAAAAAGGAGAAAAAATTTCCAAATCCAAAGGAAACGGAATCTCTATTGAGGATTGGTTAAAGTACGCAAGTCCAGAAAGCCTGTCTCTTTATATGTATCAAAATCCACAACGAGCTAAGAAATTGTATCCACAAGTTATTCCTAAAGCAGTAGATGAGTACTTGTCCTTTTTGGAAAAGTTCCAAGATCAGCCCATGAAAGAACAGTTGGGAAATCCTGTTTGGCATATTCATAATGGCAATCCACCAAAAGAAAAAACCATTATTACCTTTGGTGTTTTATTAAATTTAGTAAGCGCAAGTAACGCTGCCAATGAGGAAGTTTTGTGGAAGTTTGTTAAAAATTTTAGACCTGAGACTGACAGATCTCAGCATCCTATACTGGAAGGATTAATTAAGAACGCCATCTCTTATTTTAATGATCACGTTAAAATTAATAAAAAATACAGAGCAGCAAACGAGCAGGAGAAAAAAGCCCTTTTGGAACTGAATGAGGAAATAAAAAAGATGCCAGAAGGTTTAACCCCTGAAGAAATGCAGACGATAGTTTTTACAGTAGGTAAAAATTACTACCCAAAAGAAGAGCTAAGAAATTGGTTTAAGGCTATTTATGAGGTGGTTTTTGGAGATGAGCAGGGACCGCGCATGGGTTCTTTTATTTGTTTTTTTGGCAAGGAAGAAACAATAGACTTGATTAATAAATCGTTAAATAGAAATTAGTTATCAATGATGTATGAAATTATAAGTTCTCTGCTCAAAAAAGCAGATCCAGAACTTTCTCATAGTCTAGCCATTAAGTTTCTAAAAAATAACTTTTTACCACTACAGCTTTTTACAAGCAGAGTATCAAAAAAATTAGAAATGAATGTGCTGGGAAAAACCTTTAGCAACCCCATAGGATTGGCAGCAGGATTTGATAAAAATGCAGAAATTTATAATTCTATTTTTAAACTTGGGTTTGGATTTGCAGAAGTGGGAACCGTCACGCCATTACCACAGTCAGGAAACCCAAAACCAAGAGTATTTCGATTGGCAGAGGACAGAGCAATCATTAATAGACTCGGCTTTCCAGGTGTTGGGATGCTTCAAGTTAAAACAACCCTAGATAATAACAAACCCAATGGAATATTGGGTGTTAATATTGGTCCTAACAAAGACAGCGAATCTAAGATTGGGGACTACCTGAAGTGTTTCGAGCTCTTTTGCGATGTATGTGATTATGTTTGCATTAACATATCTTCACCCAACACTCCAAATCTAAGAGACCTCCATGAAAAAAGCAAAATAGAAGAGCTATTGAGTTCGATTAAATCAAAACAAAAAGAACTAAACAACACAACTCGCATTCTTCTTAAAATTTCACCAGATATCAGTGAAAAAAATATTTCAGAACTTGCAGCCATTGTGCTGGATAAAAAAATTGATGGAGTGATATTGACCAACACTACGATTAACAGAGATAGTAGCCTGATTAATAAAAATAAAAATGAAATGGGAGGTCTTTCGGGTGAGCCATTAGAGCAATCGTCTAATTTAATTATCAAGCAATTTTACAAAATATTAAAAAACAAAATACCAATTATTGGCGCAGGAGGAGTTCACGACGGAAAATCTGCTTTTGCAAAAATTAAATCCGGAGCATCCTTATTGCAGCTTTATACATCCCTAGTTTATGAAGGTCCTTATGTTGCTAATAAAATCAATGAGGAATTAGAAGAGCTATTGGAATTAGAAGGTTATGAAACCTTAGAAGATGCCGTGGGTAAAGATTGCGTATAGCAGAATTAAATGAGTTAAAAGAACGTTTCCAGTAAGAAAAAACCTCATTCTCATATAATCAAGCAAGGTATTTTTAGTAGTTTTTTTATCGCACATGTAAATGAGCACATAAATCATCATATAAACGAATGTTTTTAGAGCGTAGGTCACAAATAGCTCTGTCGACATAACAACAAGAGGAAATCCAACAGATAAGAATTTGAAAAAAGTATTTTCTGCTTGCTTAGGAAGTGCAATTAATTTCATCCATAAAGATCCAGACAAAAAACAAAGAATAATTGCAGAGTACAAAAAGAATATATCAATAAAAAAATTATAGCCCTCAAGGGCTGTCATAATTGAAAAAAGATAAAATGGAATTAAGCCAGAGTAGCCTAACACATGAATAATTTTATTAGGGCCCATTAAACAAATCTTTTAAATCCGTAGGCTGCAATTATTCCAATAACAACGGCTAAAAATACACAGCTGATAGCATAGACTACAGAAAAGTTTTGAGAAAGATTTATAATAAACTCAGTAATGAAATTTAGCTCAGCAGAGGAGCGAGGTACAGAAGTGATGTTAGCGACTGGTATGATTTTGTGAAATAGCAAGTCGTATCCAAATTTAAAACCAAAAACTAATACTAGTATCGACATCATTGCTCTCAATTCTTCACTTTTTAATTGACCGCTTATTTTAGTTCCGAATTGAGCTCCAATAACGGAACCTACTACCAAAATAAGAACCAGATAAATATCTATAGTATTATTAGTTAGGGCGTGCAGCAAAGTAACAATTGCCATAATAAAAATCATTACAAAAAGAGAAGTTCCGGGAACCAGCCTTGCTGGCATCCCCAAAACATAAATCATAATTGGCACAAGTAAAAATCCACCACCAACACCCATCATGGAAGAAAGAATTCCCACAACCATTCCAAAAAAAATAGGAGGAATGATGCTAATATATAATTTTGATTTTCTTATTCTCATCTTGAACGGAAGATTGTGCAACCAATAGTGCTTATGTAATTTTGTTCGGATAAAACGATTTAATTGAATTCTTCTAATCTCAATTAAGCTCTCAATTAACATCGATATTCCAATGCCGCTCAATAAAACACAATACATTATCGAAATAATATTATTGAGGGAACCTTGCGATAGAAAAAACCTAAACATTATCATTCCACCAATAGAGCCAAACAGTCCCCCAGACAAAATTAACAAACCCATTTTGATATCTAGCTGGTCCTTAAACCAATGGGCCAGTGTTCCAGAAACGGATGCAGCTAAAATATTATTTGCTCCATTTGCAACGGCATAGATCGGCGGTATTCCCAAAAAGATTAAAATAGGAGTGATTAAAAATCCACCTCCAATACCAAGCAATCCTGCAAAAAAACCAACAACTACACTGATAATTAGAAGTGTTGCTATATTGATAGAAACATCAGCAATGGGCAAATAAACTTGTAGCATTAATTAAAAGAAAACTCCTTAATAACGCAATATTCTTCAAGTAGTTAAATGTCAAATTTGCAAAATAATGGCTTGACCAGAAAACCTTATCAAAATATACCCCTTGCCGGAGAAGCTTATGGCAAATTTATGTGAATTGACTGGGAAAAGACCAATGAGTGGTCACACGGTTAGTCATGCAAATAACAAAACAAAAAGAAAATTTTATCCTAATATTAAAAAAGTTACTTTAAGAAGCGAAGTTCTTAATAAAAATATCAGATTCAAAATTTCTACAAGAGCTTTAAAAGCAGTAGATTATAGAGGCGGAATAGATGAATTCTTAATTAGGGCTAAAAATAAAAAATTAGCTTTAAGAGTAAGAAAAATCAAAAAAGAGATAATGGCCAAATCTCTTTAGGTATCTGAAAAATCTAAAAATTATACCCTTTGTTCTTTTAATGATGCTGATTGTGTTGGCATCTAATTATTTAGTTCAGTTCCCTTTTAAATATTTTCAATTAGACAGCATTTTAACTTGGGGCGCATTTACTTATCCAGTTGCATTTTTGGTTACGGACGTAGCTAATCGTATCTACGGCTTTCCATTTACTAGAAAAGTAATTTTTATAGGATTTGTTTGGGGTGTTGTTGTTTCTTATTTTTTTACTTTAAGTCCAATCGATTTAATCGGTATTCGAATTGTAATTGCTTCCGGAACTGCTTTTTTAATAGCTCAAATGATGGATGCTAAAATTTTTGATAAGTTAAGAAATAATAAGCGCTGGTTTGTTCCTCCTTTTGTTTCTTCTTTCTTTTCCTCCGTAACTGATACAGTATTATTTTTTTCAATTGCATTCTACGGAACGGACGTTCCGTGGGTTACTCTTGGACTGGGAGACTTTAGTGTGAAAATGTTATTAGCAATTATTATGCTAATTCCTTTTAGAATTATTATTGCAAATTTATTAGCGGGTAAGCGTTCTTCCATCAGCTGAAAATAGCTCAACTAATCTATCAACCATCGCATCACCTAATTCTTGAACATCAGCAATTTTAATTGCCTGTTTATAATAGCTAGAAACATCATGGCCAATACCGATAGCATTAATTTCAATGTCTTTACTTTCCTCAACCCATTTTACAACTTTTTTTAAATGCTGTTCTAAATAATTTCCTGAATTAACCGATAGGGTCGAGTCATCAACTGGGGCTCCATCAGAAATAACCATAATAATTTTTCTTTCTTCTTTTCTTTTTTTTAGTCTATTGAAAGCCCACAATATTGCCTCCCCATCTATGTTTTCTTTTAAGATTCCTTCTTTCAACATTAGACCCAAATTATTTTTTGCCCTTCTCCAGGGCGTATCAGCAGATTTGTAAATGATATGGCATAGGTCATTTAGTCTGCCAGGATTATTTTTTTTATTTTTCATCCAAAGTTCTCTGCTTTTTCCACCTTTCCAATTTAATGTAGTAAATCCAAGAACCTCCACCTTCACAGAGCAGCGCTCTAAAGTTCTTGATAAAATATCAGCACAGATTGCAGCTATAGTTATGGGTCTTCCTCTCATAGATCCAGAATTGTCTATCAATAGGGTTACTACCGTATCTTTGAAGTCGACATCCTTTTCTTTTTTGTAAGAAAGAGAATTAAAAGGATCCATAACTACCCTTGGTAACTTAGAGGCATCCAAAATTCCCTCTTCCAAATCGAAACTCCAAGATCTATTTTGTTTTGCCAATAATTTTCTTTGCAGTTTATTTGCCAATCGAGATATAAAATTTTGCAGACTTGATAGCTGCAGATCTAAGTTGCTTCTTAATTTTCTAATTTCTTCTTCGGTAATTAAATCTTTAGCATCAATAATTTTGTCGAACTGATTTGTAAAAACAGAGTATTTTCTGGGATCTCCATCTTTTAGCGGCTGCCTTTGACCTTGAGGAAGGTTTTCATCATCACTGTCTTCTAGCATCATTTCCTGATCACTTTGACTAGGATCAAATTCAATTTCAGGAACAATATTATCCATGTCAAATTCTTGATTTTTAGATTGCTGATTTTCTTCTTCCGTAGATGCTTGCTGATTTTGGTTATCGCTATTATTTTCGTCGTCGTTTTGATTTTCTAAATTTTCAGGTTCGTTTTTTTGATCGTTAATTTCCAACTCTTGAATAATAGAATTAACCAAAGCAGTATATTGCTGCTGATTACCTATGGATGTATTTAAATCTTTGAGCTTGTTTAATATTTTTTTATCAAACAAATCATCCCATCGTTTAAAATCTTGTTTTTTGCTTTCATCGACTTGAAGATTCATCATATTTCTTCTTAGATATGTTTCAAAAGCATCCGCTATAAAATTTTGAGAATGGACATCACTATGTAAAAGTTTTTTCTTGTAGAAATTATTTAAATTATTCTGAATGCCCAAATATTGATCGGATCCAATTTTTTCATACCTAATTTTTTCTGCAATTTTGTAGAGACTTTTGCTTACCGTTCCCCTCGGCTCATTTTTCTTAGAAATATCCTCATCATTGTACCTAATGCGAAGCGCCTCAGAATCTGCAGTGGCTCTGGCTTCCAACATTTCGTCGGCATTATCTATGGAAATAATTTTTGGTATATGGACCCTGGCCGCTTGCTGATTGTCT
This sequence comes from uncultured Pelagibacteraceae bacterium, assembly GCA_963925905.1. Taxonomy (GTDB): domain Bacteria; phylum Pseudomonadota; class Alphaproteobacteria; order Pelagibacterales; family Pelagibacteraceae; genus IMCC9063. The sequence continues at coordinate 5,832 of CAWUVR010000065.1, read as the reverse complement.
TCGAGAGCAATTGTCTTTCTTGCTATTGCTTTTGCGGTCGAAAATACTGCGTTCTTGAAATTTTCTAGAGCTTGTTTATTGTCCATTATTTTTTCCTACTGATTTTTCAGTAGAAGAGGAGTTAATCTCATTTCCAAAACATCTTTGGTAATATTCTGCAACGATTGATCTTTCTAGTTCATCGCATTTATTTAAAAAAGAAACTTTAAATGAGTGCTTCAAGTCTTTAAATATATTGTAGTTTTCTGACCAGGTAATTACTGTTCTTGGACTCATTACAGTTGATATATCACCATTTGCAAAACCTTTTCTGGTTAGATTTGCTACTTTGACCATATTGTTTACTAGTTTTTTACCGTCAGCATTATTTAAGAACTTACATTTTGATAAAACAATTTCTTCTTCTTTTTCGGGCTTTAGATAATTAAGAGTTGCAACAATGTTCCACCTATCCATTTGCCCTTGGTTTATTTGTTGAGTCCCATGGTAGAGCCCACTCGTGTCTCCTAATCCAATAGTATTGGTTGTGGCAAACAGTCTAAAACAAGCATGCTGTTTAATAACTTTATTTTTATCAAGAAGAGTAAATTTTCCATCGCTTTCTAGCACTCTTTGGATAACAAACATAACATCCGGTCTTCCAGCATCATACTCATCAAAAACTAAAGCAACTGGATTTTGAAGAGACCATGGCAAAACACCTTCTTTGAATTCTGTTATTTGCTTATTGTCTTTGATGACAATTGCGTCTTTTCCAATTAAATCAATTCTACTGATGTGGCTATCTAGGTTTACGCGAACACAAGGCCAATTTAATCTTGCAGCTACTTGCTCTATGTGAGTTGATTTTCCAGTTCCGTGGAAACCCTGAATGAGAACTCTTCGGTTGTGTGAAAATCCAGCCAAGATCGCTAAAGTAGTTTCTTTGTCAAAAATATAGTTATTGTCTATATCTGGAACATACTCGTTTGTTTTAGAGAAGGCCTCTACAGTGATATTGGTATCAATACCAAAAACTTCTTTAACTGATATTCTAATGTCAGGTTTATTTTCAAATGTGGATGTAGTGCTCATGCAACCTCAGTGTTTTTGTTAATAGAATTGTTTAAAAATGCGTATGCCAGTGTAATTTCTTTTAGTTTTTCTTCGTATTTTTTGTTGCCAGCATTAATATCAGGATGATATTTTTTGACAAGTTTTTTAAATTGTACACGAATATCGCTCCAATTTACTTCGGAGTTTAATTCCATTTTCTTTAAAGCCAGGACTTGCGTGTGGTTATATTTGTCTCCAGTGTATGAAGTTGAACTTTTGAATTTATTGAAAAAAAGCAGCTCATCTTCAATGGCATTGTTCCATAATTTTTGAAAAAAAGTGTCTTTGTTTCCGAATTTTTGTGTCTTCTTATGAAAAGTGAGATCGTCATACATAAAATTTTCAATTTGCGATTGGGACATGCCGTCAAAAAAATCCCATTTTTGATTGTAAATTTTTATATGATCTTCGCAGAACCAGAGAAAAGTATCGGCATCTTTGCTAGGAGCTTTAAATTCTCCAGTGACTTTGCAATCATCCCAATCGCACTCTAATTTTTCCTTATTAATATGCTCTTGATGATGATCAAGGCAATACCAGTGGTATTCTTTATTTTTTTTATCTTTGATTAGAACTTGTTTAAAAGCCCTTTCTTTGCATTGAAATTTTTCACAATTTTTTTTCATAACGATTAAAAATTGATACTATAATAAATTAAATAAATATGGAAAAAAATCTTGCTTCTTTTATAAAAAAAAAAATTCAGACCAATCTTGGCCTTCAAGACGTTGAGGTTATTAACAATTCTCATCTGCACCAGCATCACAGCTCTTCACCCAAGAATGGCAATAGCCATTTTCAATTGATCGTGTCGTACAAGGAAATGCAAGAATTGAGTCGCATTCAAATACACAAAAAAATTTACGCAGAGCTAAAAGAAGAAATGATTCAGTTTATTCATTCTTTGGAAATTTTAATTAATGAATAGAGTCTTTTTTTGGTAAAACCATTTTAATTTGGGTAATTTGATTTTTATTTTTATTAACAATTTCATAACGAATATCGCCAAAAGAAAAGATCTGCCCAACATCAGGAAAAGATTCAGTTTCATGAATTATATATCCTGCAATAGTTGAGTAAAAAGTGTCTGGAATTTGGATATCTAATTCTCTGTTAATATCTCGAATGTTAACATCACCCCTAATTCTATAAGTGTTGATGTCAATTTTTCTTATGCCAATAGTTGAAAAATCTTTTTCATCAAATATATTTCCTACAATTTCTTCAATAATATCTTCCATGGAAATCAAGCCCATTAGTTCTCCATATTCATCAACCACAAAAGCAAGCTTTTCTTTTCTTTGAATAAATTCGTTCAACTGATCTTTTGCCTTAGTTGTTTCTGGAACGAACCACGGTTTTATTAAATTCTCTTTAATTTTTGTAATATCTAACTGACCTTGGTCATTTAAGTTAGTGAGAACATTCTTAGCATGAATTAATCCTAAGATATTATTGGGATTTTCTTTCCACACAGGAATTCTACTGAATGAACTTTTGGAAATTCTTGGGAAAAACTCATTTTTATTATTTAAATCTATCGAGTAAATATTTTTTCTGTGGGTCATAATTTTTTCTACAGTGATTTCTTTTAAATCCAAAATCGCATTAAGCATATCTCCCTCATCCTTTAGCAATCTACCCTCGTCTTCATGCATATTGATAATATTTCTAATATCCTCGCGAGCAGTTTTTGAGGTTGCTTTGTTTTCCAGATCAATTCTCATAATTTTAAAAAAAGACCAGTTGATTGCTTTGACAAGCAGCATAATGGGAGTGATGATTTTGGAAAAAACAATTAAATATTTTGACATCGCTAAAGCAAACCTATCCGGTCTTATTAATGCATAACTTTTTGGCAACACTTCAGAAAATATTACAATCAATAAAGACATTAAGATTGTCGAGTAAAGAATTCCCTTGTCCCCGTAATATTTAATTAGAATTGCTGTCGCCAAAACAGAAGCTAAAATATTCACAAAATTATTTCCTATTAGTAGCGAACTAATAAAATCACTCTTATTTTTGATTAAATGAAGCAATTGTTGGGCTCTCTTGTCACCTCGGATAGCCAGTTTATGAATTTTGCTTTTAGAAACCGAGGTGATTGAGGTTTCGGATCCAGAAAGCAGACCTGATAAAAAAAGCAAAAAAATAACAATTAAAATAGATGCAAGAAGATCTTCAGGCATTAATTAGTTCATTCCTTAGGAAGGGTATTAGTGTTTTTTCCAATGTTGTTTTGTAAATAAGCGCTTTACCAATTTTTTTAAGCAAGATTAGATTTATTTGATTAGAATTATTTTTTTTATCCTTCTTCATTATTTTGGAAAACTTTAAAAGTTGTCTTAAATGTAAATATTTTTTAATAGAGTGGTTAAGATTAAGGTCAGCATACAAATTATTTATTTTTTTCAGTTCTGCTTTGCTTAGCAACCCCAGCTTAGTCGATACTTTACTAGCAGCCATCATACCAATAATTACAGCTTCCCCATGATTAAGTTGTGATGAATATTTTAAATGCGATTCCAAAGCGTGCCCAAGAGTATGGCCAAAATTAAGTATAGCTCTCAAGCCTTTCTCTTTTTCATCTTTTCCGACCACAATAGACTTGCTTCTACAGCTAATTTCAATTGCCTTGAATATTGCCTGGTCATTCGAGCGATTAATTATTTCATGGCCCCGATCACACAGCCAAAAGAAAAATTTTCTATTCATGATAAGGGAATATTTCAATATTTCAGCAAAGCCAGAAATCATTTCTCTTTTTGGAAGGGAATTTAAAACCTCAATATCAATCAATACAAACTTTGGATGATAGAAAGTTCCAATTAAATTTTTTCCATAACTATTGTTAACTCCGGTTTTGCCTCCGACAGAAGAATCGACCTGAGCTAAAAGTGTTGTGGGAACTTGAACAAATCCAATTCCTCTTTTGAAAATGCTAGTGGCAAATCCTATTACGTCACCAACGACACCACCACCCAATGCAACAACTGTGTCATTTCTATCAAAATTATTTTTAGTTAAAAATTCCAAAACCTTATTCACCTCAGATAAATTTTTATTTTTTTCTCCAGACGGAATAGTTAGAAAATAATTTTCTGTTGTTCGGGACAAAGACTCCCTGATGGTTTTTATGTATTTGGTTGGAATCTGGGCATTGCTTACAAATAATATTTTTTTTGAGTTTTTGCAGTATTGTGAATAAAATGTATTAAAATTTTTTAAAACATTTTTGCCAATTATGATGGGGTAGCTATTATTCTTTAATTGTATTTTAATATTCTTTAAAAACTTCATAAATATTTTTTTATTTCGTTAGCAGCTTTTTTTTTATTCATTTCACTGGCTTCAATTCTTATCATTGCAAGTTTATAAATAGGAGCCCGCTCTTTTAGAATGTTTTTAACAGAATCTTCTAATTTTTCATAATTTAGCATTGGCCTTATATTTTTTGATAGCTTTATTCTTCGAACCAGAGTTTTGATATTTACATCAATCCAGACAGACAGTGATTTTTTTAGTACGATTTGTCTAACTTTATTGTTTAAAAAGGCGCCACCACCTAAAGCAATTACTTTTTTCTCACCGTCGATTAGGTCGTTGCATATTTTTTCTTCAATTTTCCTAAAGTAATTTTCCCCTTTTATTTTAAAAATATCTTTAATTTTCATATCTAGTTTTTTTTCAATTTCTTTATCGATATCAAAAAATTTAATGCCAAGACTGCTTGCCAGTTCTTTGCCTACAGAGGTTTTTCCAGACCCCATCATGCCCGTTAAAACGATGGTATTAGTCATTGATCTTTAATATTATATAAATTATTAACATATTTTAGACTTAAATTTTTATATACTAATTTCATCAATGTTTAAAAACAAACCTGTTTGGACAATTCTTTTGATTTTTTCACTCATAGTGGGAGTGATGATTTTTGTAAATTCTCTAGATATATCCCCTTCGTCAAAACCAGTTGAAAAAAAACTGCCTAATGAAAATATTTTGGAAGTTGTTAAATAAACTAATATTTAGCGTTCTTTTCTGCACTATTTTGTTTGTGCACCCTTCTTTGTCAGAGATTAAAGATATTTGGCAGCAGTCCAAGATTATCAAGGAAACGGAAAGTAATAAAAATTTGGAAACTCAAATCCAGAATGAATTGCCACCTACAACGATTAACCAAATTCCAAAAGCAGAGCTACAGATTTCTAACATCAGTCAATCCGCGATAGAAGAAAGCAGTAGAGAAGTTATTTTTGGTATTTACGATCCTGGCACCACCAATATACCGGTGAATTTTTGGAACAGCATTCCGGCAGATGATTTTAGTAATTTTCAAAAAGCAATGTTAGAAGGAAATAATACCATCGTTACAAATCAGCTCATATCAAAAATATTTTTTAGCAAAACCAATTTATCTAACTTTGACGATAAAGGTTTGGCATACTTAAATTTTGTAAGTGCTTTTTTAGCTCATAGCAAAGATGCTCAATTAATCGATTCTGTCATTGATCAAAACAACCTTCTTTTAAATAACGAACAATTGCTAGATTTTTTAATTAATAACAATTTTTCATCTTACCAAATTGACAAGGCCTGCAAATATGCAAAAAATTTAGGAGCTGAAATAAAGAATTTTGATTTACAAAAAATTAAAATATTTTGCCTGATCAAGTCTAAAGAAAATAAAAAAGCTTTAGCCAATCTTGAGCTTATTAGAGAAAATGGATTTAA
>CAWUVR010000064.1:0-8457 GCA_963925905.1 uncultured Pelagibacteraceae bacterium | reverse complement strand
TACAATTCATCTATGTATGATGAGTTGGCTCCGCTTAAAAACGAAGTTGTTTCGAATATTTTATTTTTGGAAGATGACATTTTGTAGTCTGAATATATCTCAACCTTGAAGTTTAGTCTTTAATGTTTTTCCAATTTCGGCTGGGGAATCTGTAACAATAATTCCACAAGATTTCATTTTTTCTATTTTGTCTTGGGCTCCACCTTTTCCACCTGCTATAATTGCTCCAGCATGACCCATTCTTCTTCCTGGGGGGGCTGTTAATCCTGCTATAAATCCAATAATAGGTTTTTTAGTTTTAGAATCTTTAATAAACTGAGCAGCCTCTTCTTCTGCTGTTCCACCAATTTCGCCAATCATAATTATAGATTGCGTTTTATCGTCTTTTAAAAATAACTCTAAACAATCTATAAAATTGGTTCCATTAACAGGATCCCCTCCAATACCGATGCAGGTAGATTGCCCCAGCCCAATTTCTGATGTTTGGGCAACAGCTTCGTAGGTCAAAGTTCCTGACCTTGAAACTATACCTACTGAGCCTCTTGTATGGATATGTCCTGGCATAATACCAATTTTACACTCACCGGGAGTAATAATTCCTGGGCAGTTTGGACCTATCAATCTTGATTTGGAACCCTTCAATTTTTCTTTTACCTTAATCATATCCAAAATCGGTATTCCTTCTGTAATACAAACGATTAAAGGCAACTCACAATCAATAGCTTCTATGATAGCTGCAGCCGCAAATTTTGCAGGAACATAGATCATAGTTGCATCTGCCTGAGTAAGCTTCACTGCCTCCTCAACTGAATTAAAAACTGGTTTTCCAAGATGGTTTTGTCCACCTTTTCCAGGTGTAACGCCACCAACTAAATTGGTTCCATATGCAAGAGCCTGCTCTGAGTGAAATGTTCCATGGGTACCTGTGAAACCTTGACAAATAACTTTTGTATTTTTATTAATTAAAACTGACATGCCTATTTAATAGCCTCAACAATTTTTTGAGCTGCTTCCGAAAGATTGCTTGCAGGGATAATTTTAAGACCTGACTGCTCTAATATTTTTTTCCCCTCTTCAAATTTAGTTCCTGCGAGTCTAACTACTAGGGGTACTGCAAGATTTGTCTCTTTTGCTGCAGCTATCACTCCTTCAGCAATAACATCGCAACGCATAATTCCACCAAAAATATTAATTAAAATTCCTTTAACGTTTTTATCAGATAAAATTATTTTAAAAGCCGCGGATACTTTTTCTTTAGTAGCTCCACCACCCACATCTAGAAAATTTGCAGGTTCTGAACCATAAAGCTTTATAATGTCCATGGTTGCCATCGCTAACCCAGCTCCATTCACCATACAGCCAATTTCACCATCTAACTTTATATAAGCCAAGTCATATTTGCTCGCTTCTATCTCGGCCGGATCTTCTTCATTTAAATCTCTTAAACTCAAAATATCTGGGTGACGATACAATGCATTGGGATCAAAATTAATTTTTGCGTCAAGACACATTATCTGGTTGTCCTTAGTTAAAATCAAAGGATTAACCTCAATCAAGTTTGCATCTGTATTAACCAGGGCGTCAAAAACAGATTGAATAAGTTTTTCAGATTGTTCGACGGATTCTACTGGAAGATTATAAGGTTTTAAAATTTGAGCTATATCATTTTTAGATAATCCGTTGGCTAAACTTATTCTAGTAGTAATAATTTTTTCCGGAGTTTTGTTCGCAACTTCTTCTATGTCCATTCCACCCTCGGCACTAGAAATGAAAGCAATTTTTGAGCTAGCTCTATCAACCAAACATGAAAGGTAGAATTCTTTTGATATCTCAGAAGCTTCTTCAATATAGAGTCTTTTAACTTCTCTGCCTTGTGGGCCTGTTTGATGCGTAACTAACACTTTGCCCAATAAAATTTTGGCTTCTTCCTTTAATTTTTCAATACTATCAACGACTTTAACGCCACCCGCTTTTCCTCTTCCTCCAGCATGAATCTGCGCCTTCAATACAATTTTGCTGGTTTTGATATTTTTAACTTTTTCATCAATTTCACTAAGTGAAAAAATGGGCACTCCTGTGGGCACCGGTGCTCCAAATTTTTTTAAAATGTCCTTGGCTTGATGTTCGTGAATATTCATAAGAAATCTAAAACTACAACTTGGCTTTTAAGCTGTCAATTTTAATAGTTTTAATTAATTTTTTTTTACCAATAATAAACATTCTTCATTTATGACAGGCTAGGATCTATTTTTTTTGCAGCCTCGAAGAGGTCTTTAACAGCTGCAATTGAAATATCAAAATATTTTTTTTCTTCAGCATCCAATTCTAGCTCAACAACTTTTTCTATACCGTTTGATCCAATAACTACTGGAACTCCGACATACAAGTCTTTAATTCCATACTCCCCATTTAAGAAAGCAGCGCAAGGAAGTGTTTTCTTCTCATTTTTTAAATAAGATTCTGCCATTTGAACTCCTGCTGCAGCTGGTGCATAAAATGCAGAACCTTTTTCTAAATATTTTACAATTTCTGCCCCACCATTTCTTGTCCTGTCTACTATCTCGTTTAATTTTTCTTGAGAAATTTTTCCTTGTTTCACTAAATCAGATAATTTTTCTTTTCCTACCATGGTTCTATTTGGCATAGGGACCATTGTGTCACCGTGTCCTCCTAAAACAAAAGAATCTACATCTTTGATTGGCACATGCAGCTCTTGTGATAAAAAACGTTTAAAACGAGAAGTATCTAAAACTCCAGCCATACCAATAACTTTATTTTTTGGAAGTCCAGAGTATTTTTGCAAAGCCATTACAATCACATCTAGAGGATTGGTGATGCAAATAACAAAAGCATTCGGAGAAGTATTTTTAATTCCTTCCGCGACCTGTTTAATAATTTTTAAATTTATTCCCAAAAGATCATCTCGTGTCATTCCTGTTTTTCTAGGAACTCCTGCAGTAATAATAACTACATCAGAATTTTTTGTATCTTCATAATTGCTCGTTCCAACAAGATCCACGCTAGACCCATCTACCGCTAATGATTGTGCAATGTCTAGGGCTTTTCCTCTTGCAAAACCTTCTGCAACATCAAAAAGTACGACGTCTGCTAATTCTTTAGTAGCAATTAGATGAGCTAATGTTCCGCCAATTTGTCCAGCACCTATTAATGATATTTTTTTTCTATTCATCTCTACTTCATTGTTGGCATTATAAATTCAGAATTGCTTCTTATACCTGATGGCCAACGAGATGTAACTGTTTTTAGCTTGGTATAAAATCGCACACCTTCCATTCCGTGCATATGCTGATCACCGAATAAAGATCTCTTCCACCCTCCAAAACTGTGGAATGCCATAGGAACTGGAATGGGTATATTAATTCCCACCATGCCTACTTGAATTCTATTAACAAATGCTCTTGCTGAATCTCCGTCTCTTGTAAAAAGACTAACTCCATTACCATATTCATGGTCATTAATTAGTTTTACAGCACTTTCGAAGTCTTTAACTCTTACCACTGAAAGAACTGGTCCGAATATTTCTTCCTTATAAATTCTCATTTTTTCTGTCACATGATCAAACAAGCAGCCACCCATGAAGAATCCTTTTTCATACCCTTGTAATTTTAAATTTCTTCCGTCCACTACTAATTTTGCTCCTTCTTTAACTCCAATATCAACGTAGCTTTTAACTTTTTCTAAATGTTCTTTGGTAACCAGCGGCCCCATCTCTGATTGCTCGTCCATTCCTGGCCCTACTTTTAAAACCTCAACTTGTTTTGCCAGCCTCTTAACTAGCTCGTCTCCTATATCTCCAACCGCAACTGCTACAGACTGTGCCATACATCTTTCTCCTGCCGAACCGTACGCAGCTCCCATTAAACCGCTAACTGCTTGATCAAGATCTGAATCTGGCATTACTACAGCGTGGTTTTTTGCTCCTCCTAAAGCTTGAACTCGCTTTTCATTTTTAGCTGCATTTTCATAAATATATTTTGCAATTGGTGTTGATCCTACAAAGCTTATAGCGCTCACTTTTTTATTTTCTAGTAAAGCATCAACTGCTTCTTTATCTCCATTCACAACGTTAAATACACCGTCTGGTAATCCTGCTTCTTTAAATAATTGAGCAAGCATTAAAGGACACGATGGATCTTTCTCTGAGGGCTTAAGAACAAATGTATTTCCGCAAGCAATAGAAATGGGGAACATCCACATTGGAACCATTGCCGGAAAATTAAAAGGTGTAATTCCAGCACAAACACCTAGCGGCTGCCTAAGCGACCAACTATCCACATCTCTTCCTACATTCTCGGTAAATTCTCCTTTTAACAAATGAGGAATGCCGCAGGCAAATTCAACTACCTCTAATCCTCGAGTTATAGATCCCTTGGCATCATTGTAAACTTTACCATGCTCTGAAACTACTGTTTTAGTCAACTCATCATAATTTTTTTCGATCAGCTCTTTAAATTTAAAAAGAACTCTAGCTCTTTGCAAGGGAGGAGTATTGGACCATGCTCCAAATGCTTTGTGTGCACTATCAACAACGCTATCCACATCTTTTTTTGAAGCTAAAGTAACTTTTGCGCTTACTTCTCCTGTTGCTGGATTGTATACGTCAGAAGTTTTTTTAGATTCTCCTTCAAAAATTTTTCCGTTAACAAAATGATGAATGTTTTTCATAAGAGCGTTGAAATTATAGATTGCCTTTTAAGCTGTCAATTTTAATAAAGAAAAAATCTATTTTTTATATGCGATGATATTAGCTATTATTAAGCAGTAACTAGCATTTTTTTTATTGAGCCTATTGCTTTTGCAGGATTTAAACCTTTTGGACACGCATTGGTACAATTCATAATAGTATGGCACCTGAATAGCTTTAATTCATCGGCAACTTTTTTTAATCTTTTTTTTCTTTCTTCATCTCTGCTATCTATAATCCATCTATAAGCTTGGAGTAGCACTGCTGGTCCTAAATACTTATCTCCGTTCCACCAATAACTAGGACACGATGTTGAGCAGCATGCGCACAATATACACTCGTACAATCCATCTAATTTAGACCTGTCTTCCACGGTTTGTAATTTTTCAATTCCATTTTCCCCTAACGTTTCTGATTGCATCCATGGCTCTATAGATTCGTATTGTTTATACAGTTGTTTTAAATCTGGAACCAAGTCTTTAACAACTGGCATATGTGGTAATGGATAAATATTGATATCTCCCTTAATATCTTTTACTGACTTTGTGCAGGCTAGAGTATTGGCTCCATCAATATTCATTGCACAACTTCCGCAGATACCTTCTCTGCAGGATCTTCTAAATGTTACGGTTGAATCAATTTCGTTTTTAATTTTAATTAAAGCGTCCAAAACCATTGGACCACAATTTTCCATGTCAACTTCGTACGTATCTAGTCTAGGATTTTTAGTGTCCTCTGGATTCCATCGATAGACATTAACTTTTTTTATATTTTTTGATTCACCCTCAATCGAAAAATAGTTTCCCTTTTCTATTGTTGAATTTTTAGGCAAAGAAAATTGAACCATAATCAATAAACTCTCGGTTTTGGTGGAAAATATTGAACATCGTTAGTTAAAGTATGGGAGTGAACATCTCTATATTTGATACTTACTTTTCCATCTATGTGCCAAGCAAGAGTGTGTTTCATCCACTCTTGGTCATCTCTATCTTTGTAGTCTTCTCTAGAATGAGCCCCTCTACTTTCTTTTCTATTTTCGGCAGATGAAACTGTGACCACAGATTGTCTAATTAAATTGTCAAATTCTAACGCTTCCACAAGATCCGTATTAAATATTAAAGACCTGTCTGTAATTCGAATATCTTTCAACCCATCCCACGGTTCTTGAATTTCTTGTAAACCTTCTTTGAGAGTTTTGTCCGTTCTAAAAACAGCACACTTGCTTTGCATGGTTCTTTGCATTTTATCCCTCAAAACAGAAACTGATGTTCCTCCATTTGCGTTTCTCATTTTATCAAAACGATCTAAAGATTTTTGCGTTTCAGATTCTGGTATTGTTTCATGTTTTGAATTTGGTTTTACAACTTGTGCTGTTCGAATTGCAGCAGCCTTCCCAAACACAACAAGATCAATTAATGAGTTAGATCCAAGTCTATTGGCACCATGAACAGAAACGCACGCTGCTTCTCCTATAGACATTAGTCCTTCTACTATACCTTCGGAACCATCTGCATTCTTGGTTAAAACCTCGCCATGATAGTTTGTGGGAATGCCACCCATATTGTAATGAACCGTTGGTATCACTGGTATAGGTTCTTTAGTTACATCAACTCCAGCAAAAACCTTAGCCGACTCAGAGATTCCTGGAAGTCTCTCATGTAGAATTTTTGCATCTAAATGATTCAGGTGAAGAAAAATATGGTCTTTGTTTTTCCCAACTCCTCTTCCTTCGTTAATTTCAATAGTCATGGATCTTGAAACAACATCCCTAGAAGCTAAATCTTTTGCAGATGGGGCGTATCTTTCCATAAATCGCTCACCTTCTGAATTAACTAAAAAACCACCTTCGCCTCTACTACCTTCTGTAATTAAACATCCGGCTCCATAAATTCCTGTTGGATGAAACTGTATAAATTCCATATCTTGTAATGGCAATCCTGCTCTCAATACCATTCCTCCTCCGTCACCAGTACATGTGTGAGCCGATGTCGCTGAGAAATAAGCTCTTCCATATCCACCTGTTGCAAGAATAGTCATATTAGCCCTAAACCTATGTAGAGTTCCATCTTGCAAAGACCAGGCAAGAATTCCATGGCACTTGCCATTGTGCATTAATAAATCGAGAGCAAAATATTCTATAAAAAATTCTGTATTTTTTTTCAAAGCCTGCCCATAGAGAGTGTGCAAGATTGCATGCCCAGTTCTATCAGCTGCTGCGCAAGTTCTTTGCACAACACCGTTTCCGTAATTTTTGGTCATACCTCCGAAAGGTCTTTGATAAATTTTTCCCTCTTCCGTTCTGCTAAATGGAACTCCGTACTTTTCCAGCTCCACCACTGCTTGCGGTGCTTCTTTGCATAAAAATTCAATAGCGTCTTGATCGCCTAACCAGTCAGCTCCTTTTACTGTGTCATACATATGCCAACGCCAGTCATCTTCACCCATGTTTCCTAGAGCTGCTGAAATACCACCTTGAGCCGCAGCTGTATGGCTTCTTGTAGGGAATACTTTAGATATGCAGGCCGTCTTTAGGCCAGCCTCTGAAAGACCAACGGCCGCCCGTAAGCCAGAGCCACCAGCTCCAACAACGATAGCATCATATTCGTGATCGATAATTTTGTACTTGCTCATAATTTTAACTAAATTTAATCAAAACTAGAGATACAATAGTTATTAGCGGAAGGGTAGTCGCAAATACGGATATAATAAAATTCGCGACATTTTTGTATCGATTATTTTGTATATAATCCTCAAATATTTCTCCCATGCCAATTTTCATATGGGAAAAAACTAAAATTAAGAAAATAATAGAAACAATAAAATTAATATCATTTTTAAAAAAAACCAAGACAGTTTGATAGTCTTTTTGAACCAAGCCTACAAAAAATGACAAAAACCAAACAAGTAAAGGCAAAAGAATAACAGCAGTTATTCTTTGCAAAATCCATTTTGTAACAGCTATGTTTTTCATGAAATGATCCATAATGTTACTGTTAATAAAAAAGAGCTTATTAAAACTATAATACCAGATAAATTGGCGATTTTAATCTCATATCCATATCCCAAATCCCAAAATAAATGTCTTAGTCCATTTAATAAATGGTAACAAAATGACCAGGTAAAGCCGACCAAAATAAATTTACCTAAAAAACTCGATGAAAAAATTAAGAAATATTTGTAACAGTCTTCTCCCATATACAAAGAAATGATCCAAAAACAAATTAGAGAAATTCCGGCCGTATTAATAATCGATGTTAAGCGATGCGTAATAGACAATAAAGAAGACAGTTGCCACTTATAAACCTGCAAATGGGGCGACAAAGGTCTATTTTTTTTAAAATCATCCATTTTTAAATAAGATTCTTTTGTATTAAGGTTTCAGCAATTTGAACAGCATTTAGCGCTGCTCCTTTTAATAAGTTATCTGAAACAATCCAAAGATTTAAACAATTTTTCTCAGTTGTATCTATTCTGATTCTAGAAATATAAGTTTCAAATTTATCTTGGGCCTCAAGTGGCGTTATGTAACCACCATCTTTTCTCTCATCAATTACTTTGCATCCGCTTGCTGAAGAAAGTGCTGACCGAACTTGATCTAGTGAAAATGATTTTTCAAACTGAATATTAACAGATTCGCTATGAGAAATAAGAACTGGAACTCTGACGCAAGTAGCTGTTAATTCTATTTTGCTATCTAATATTTTTTTAGTTTCATTGACCATTTTTAATTCTTCTTTTGTGTATCCGTCATC
>CAWUVR010000063.1:0-14839 GCA_963925905.1 uncultured Pelagibacteraceae bacterium | reverse complement strand
CAAGCAACTTGTAGTGAGCTGTTGATGACCAGGCCTGGCTTACCCGTTTCTTCCGAATGGGTTGCTCGCCATATTTTTATTTTTTCACCCTTATGCTCAAAATAAGCACCTGGCCTAGGATTTAAACCATGTATTTGAGCTAAAATTTTTTTTGCATCTTGATTCCACTCTATTTTTTCATCTTCTTTCTTAATTTTTTTTGCATAAGTAGCTTCCAGGTCGTTTTGTGCAATAAAATTTGCTTGATTATTTCTAATTAAATCGATGGCCTCCAAAATTGTATCAGCCCCTATTTCTGCTAGTTTATGCTCAACTTCCCCTGCGGTTTTGTGCAAATCTAAATTTATTTTTTCTACCATTAATACGGGACCCGCATCCAGCTTCTCTTCTATTTTCATTATGGAAATCCCAGTAAAAGAATCTTGCGCCATGACAGATCTTTGTATTGGTGCTGCCCCTCTCCATTTTGGCAAAACAGATGCATGAATATTTAAAAATCCATACTTAGATAGTTGCAAGAATTCTTTTGAAATTATTTGTCCATATGCAACTACAATAACCAGATCTATATTTAGTGATTTAAAAAAATCGAAATCATCCTGTAATTTGCCAGGTGTTCGTGTGCTTAAATTATTTTTTTCAGCAAAAATATGTACAGGGCTTTTTTCTATCTTCATTCCCCGATTGGATTGCTTGGGTGGCTGAGAATAAACTTGCTTAATCACTAATTGACTGTTGCTAATTTTTTCCAAAGTAGGCACGGCAAAAGCAGGTGTGCCCATAAAAACAATATTAAATTCCATATCTTATTTTTGGTTTTTCTTTGCTTTTATCAATTTTTTAAGGATGAATGATTTTTTTAATTTAGATAGATAGTCTATAAACAAAATTCCATCACAATGATCAATTTCGTGCTGAATGCATGTGGCAAGCAAACCTTCGGCTTTTAATATTTTCTCTTTTCCTTTTTCATCTAAATATTTTACATGACATGCCTCCGGTCTTTTAATCTCAGCAAAATGCTCCGGTATGGACAAACACCCTTCTTCTTTTTTTTCTAGAATATCAGATTTCCAAATAATTTCTGGATTGACAAAAAATATTGGTTCTTTTTTGTATGTTTCCTTAGATATGTCGATCACAACAACTCTTTTTAAAATTCCCACTTGAGCTGCGGCAAGACCTATCCCTGGTGCTGCATACATAGTTTCTAGCATATCCTTGATTAATTTTTTTATTTCTTTATCCACCTGTTTTACAGGTAAAGATTTTTTTCTAAGAATAGGATCTGGTTCTTTTAAAATTTTAAGAATGCTCATAGTGTTAAGATTAAAATAGATATAAATTTACATCAAGTGATGAAAGTCTAATCCGATACTAAAGAATTGCGGAATTTAAAAGCGGAGAATAATGTTCCATCATCCAGATATTCAATTTCTCCCCCTACTGGCAAACCGTGGGCTAATTTCGTAACTTTTACGCCCAAATCTTTAATGCTGTCATTAATGTAATGGGCGGTTGTTTGTCCCTCAATGGTTGCTGAGGTTGCTAAAATCACCTCTTTAACTTTATTTTTTTTAATACGATTAATTAAAGAATTGATTAATAGATCCTCTGGATTGGATCCATTCAGGGCTGAAAGCGTACCCCCGAGAATATGATACTGACCTTGAAATACGTTGGTGCTTTCCATGGCCCACATATCGGCAATGTTCTCAACTACGCATATTTGATCATAACTTTTGCTTGAATAAAAGCATTTTTCCAAATTACATTCTGATTCATTTGATTTAATGTTTCCACACAAAGTACACCTAATGACCTTTGCGTGAACTTTGGCAAGAGATTGGGATAGTGGCTTCATTACATTGTCTCTATTTTTTAATAAATACAAAGCTATACGTCTTGCAGATTTTGGTCCCAGTCCAGGTAACTTTGCAACCAAAGTTATTAATTCATCTAGATCTGGTTCTGTAGAAAATTTCATCTTATTAAAAAGGGAATTTGAGACCAGCAGGCAATTTAATTCCTCCTGTTAATTTAGACATTTCTTCTTGAGTTATTACCTCAACAGCTTTTTTTGCGTTATTTGTTGCTGCAATAATTAGGTCTTCAATAATATTTTTATCTTCTTTGAGAGTTTCGGGATCTATATTTAAAGATATCACCTCATGATTTCCATTCATTACTACTGTGACCGCACCGCCCGCTGCTTCACCTTCTGCAGAAATATTTTTCATAGCTTCTTTGGCTTGGGCCATTTTTCCTTGCATCTCTTGTGCCTGTTTTAACATTTTGCTAAAATCCATACTACTCTTGTCCTTCGTCTTTAACATCTACCAACTCCGCATCTGGAAATGCTTCTGTAATTTTTTTATATACTTCTGATTTTTTCATTGCTTCCATGAGTTCTGATTTTAACTTACTTTTATTTTCATAAACTGTGGTTTGCCCTTCATCTTTGGACAAAGAAATAATCCACCTTTTTCCTGTCCATTCGTTTAATTTTTGCGAAATATTTTTAATAAAATCTTTGGATAAGTTTTCATTAAAAGAAATATCAATTTTTCCTTGCTCAAATTTTACCAGTCGAACATTTCTTTCCAGGTCAAACTTTAATTCAATTTCCCTATATTTATTTGCTAAATCTACCAGTTCTTGAAAAGATTGAATGGAATGCTTTGCACTAGCATCATTTAAAATTTCAGGTTTGATTTTAGGTGCTTCTTTTTTCTCTTGAATGGTGTTTTTAATTTGTGTTTTTGAAACCAAAGATTCTGTTCTTGCTACTAAAGGAGTTTCCTTATTTTCAGCTATACCATCTTCATTAAATTCTGGCTCCTCCATAAGCGCTTGCGGGTCTGGCATGTTTTTTAAATGCGCCAATCGGATAAGAAGCATTTGAAAAGACAAGAAAGGATTTGGCATGAAATTTAATTCTTCGATACCTTTTAGAGTAAAATGCCAAAGCATAGATACATATGTTAAGTCAACTTCATCGGCAATTTGCTTAATTTGTGAAGATTCCGCTTCAGAAACGCTTAGATCATTTTCAATTTTCCCAAACGTTTTGGTTCTTGAAATTAAATAAATAATTTCAAGCATACTTTGCAAAATTAACTTTGGATCAGCCCCTATATTAAAAATATCTTCGGCTTCCTTAAGGGTCTCCTGTTGTGAACCTTTCACAATATATGATAATAGCTCTATTACTCTTGTTTGGTCTGCAAGACCTAACATCTCTCTTATTTTTTCCTCTGTAATTTCCTCACTCTGCAAATTGAAAGTAATAATTGCCTGGTCTAAAATGGACAGGGCATCTCGAACAGATCCCTCTGATGCTTTTGCAATAATAGCTAAAGCCTTATCGTCTATCTTGGCCTGCTCTTTTTCAGAAATGCTTCTTAAAAACTTTTGCATCTCATCCATCTTGATTCTGCGTAAATCAAATCTTTGACATCTGGATAAAATCGTTACTGGTATTTTTTTAACTTCCGTGGTTGCTAAAATAAATTTTAAATGTGAAGGCGGTTCTTCTAAAGTTTTTAACAAAGCATTAAATGCTTGTTTCGATAACATGTGGACTTCATCTATGATAAACACTTTGTATTTTGCACTAGATGGCAAGTACTGGGAAGAATCTAATATTTCTCTAATATCATCAATTCCGGTTTTCGAAGCCGCATCCATTTCAAGAATATCCATATGACTAGAATCAATAATTGCTTCACAGTGACAATATTCTTCCTTCGTACACTTTTCTTCCGAACCAAATTTTTTATTACAGTTAATTGCCTTTGCAATAATTCTTGCTGTTGTTGTTTTTCCAACCCCCCTAATGCCTGTTAATAAATATGCATTGGGAATCCTGTCCATTGCAATGGCATTTTGTATGGCAATGCTCATTGACTCCTGACCTATAAGTTGATCAAAATTTTGCGGTCGGTATTTGAGTGATAAAACTTTTCGATTATTCATAACATTTACGGGGAACTGAATAACAACCTGAAAAATTCACGGTACGGCTGCTTTCTTTCGAATCTGACCGGATTAGCGCAACATCCACCTGCTACCAATTCCCCAAGGCGATAGTATAACAAGATAAGAAAAAAACGATAGAAAAGATTCTGTATATTATTTTTTGTAGCGAAATTTATCTGCTACATAAATACCTAAAATATCTAATTTTTTGGTATATTTTTTTAATTCGTGAATAGATTGTTTTACGGATTTATTTTCTGCATGACCCTCTATATCTAAATAAAATATCGTTTGTAGAAAAGTATTGTTAACAGCAAAGCTCTCTAATTTTGTTAAATTAACATTATTTTTTGCAAATCCTCCAAGCGCATTGAACAGCGCCCCTGGAGTGCTCTTGATCATAAATATACAAGTAGTGATAAATTTTTTCCCTTTGGAAAATTTAGGAAATTTATGATTTTTTTTCATTATTAAAAATCTGGTTGTATTACCTTTTTTATCTTCAAAATTTTTTTTTAAGATATTTAAATTATAAATTTTTGCTGCCAATGAAGAGGCAATTGCAGCTTCGGAAGTGCTGCAATTTTCAGAAATATATTTTGCTGATCCTGCTGTGTCTGCTGCCACCACTGTGGTTAATTTATATTTATTTAAATTTTTTTGACATTGGCCTATCGCATGAGCATGGCTTCTTACAAACTTAATGTCTTCCAGCTTGACACCCCGATTGGCAAGCAAACAGTGCTCTACTTTATGAAAATACTCCCCAATTATTTTTAGTTTATATTTTGGCAATAGATAGTGAATGTCCGCTACTCTTCCGGCTAAAGAATTCTCAATAGGTATAACCGAGATAACATTGTTATTTTTTTTACAGATTTGAAAAACATCCTCAAAGGTTTTGCATGGCAATACCTCTGTATGTTTGAATATCTTGGTTGATGCTAGATGGGAGTAAGCTCCTAGTTCTCCCTGAATTGCTGTTTTATTTTTCATTATATAATAATCTAATTTTATCTAAGTCTTCTTGAGTATCAACACCCAAAGGATAATCCTTAATAAATCCTACATGAATGTTTATATTATTATCCAAGGCTCTCATTTGTTCTAAACTTCTTTCTAGCTCATTTTTAGTTTTGTGCAATCCAACATATTTTTTCAAAATTGAATATTGGTAAGCATAAATTCCAACATGGTGGTATAAACAATCTTCCCTCTCATCTTTTGTTCTAAAAAAATCTTTGGCAGTAGAAAATTGATTTAAATTAATTTTGTCATTTGTTTCTACCTTAACCACGTTTGGATTGGTCATATCTTGCATTTCAAGACTGCTCGCTAAAGTAGACATTTCTGCTTCTCCAGCCTTCATAAAATTTTCTAGGTAATTAATTGCATCAGGATTTATTAATGGCATATCGCCCTGCACATTTATAATAAGGTCTGGCTTTGAATCTAGGCTTTCCACTGCTTCAAAAATTCTATCCGATCCATTGGTGTGGTGATTGCTAGTAAGTATACTTTTTCCTCCACATTTCTTAATCACATCAAAAATTTCTTGGTCCGAGGTTGCAACCACCACCTCTTCAATATTGGTCTTTTTTGCCTGTTTCCAAACATGAACAATCATGGGTTCGTTATTGATTAATAATAAAGGTTTATTTGGTAATCTTTTTGCATGTAAATGACTGGGGATAATTATTACTGTTTTCATATTATTAAAAAATTAAACACTGCGACATCTATAGCTTTATTTTATACTCTAAAACTATCTCAAAATACTATATGAATTCGATTAATAATTATGGATAGTTTTGAATTCAATAAAATTGCAGCAGCAGTGCTAGTTACCATTCTAGTAGTAATTGGAATAAATGAAATTGCTAGTGAGCTGTTTCATGTCGAAAAGCCAAAACAATCTGCGTACAAAATAGAGGGTGTTGAAGTTAAGGCTGGTGCGCAAACAGAGACAGCCAAGGAAGAAGAAAAATTAACTTTAATAACTCCTTTGCTTGCATCCGCAAGTATAGATGCTGGAAAAAATGTTTTCAAAAAATGTGCCGCTTGTCATAGCGTCGATAAAGCCGGTCCCAATAAAATTGGTCCTGCGTTATGGGGTGTTGTAAACAAAAAAGTAGGATCCCATGAAGGATTCAAATACTCTTCTACGCTTCAAGGCTATGGAAAAAATTGGACGTTTGAAGAACTTAACGGTTTTTTAAATCAGCCCATGAAGTATTTAAAGGGTACTAAGATGGGATTTGCTGGATTAAGAAAAGACAGCGATAGAGCCAATGTTATTGCCTACCTTAATAGCTTGAGCGATAGCCCCGCTCCCTTAAAATAATATATAAATAATTTATTTATTGTATAGTTTCATTATTAGTTAATGAACTTTTTTAATATCAAACCGTTCCTGAATAAAAAATCTTTAGGGATGGCTTTATTTGGTTTTTCAGCAGGTCTTCCTTTGCTTTTAATTTTTTCAACATTGTCTGTCTGGCTAGTAAAAGCTGGAGTTGAAAGAAGCACTATCACTTTATTTAGTTGGGCCGGATTTGCATACTCGTTCAAGTTTTTATGGACACCTATTGTTGATCACTGCAACTTACCTGTACTTTATAGAATGGGTCACAGAAGAAGCTGGCTTTTACTATCTCAATTAATGATTATTATATCCATTTTTATAACCTCACTAACAGATCCTAGTAAAAATTTATTGTACACTGCGATGGGTATTGTTTTGATTGCATTCTCAAGCGCCACTCAAGACATTGTAATTGATGCATTTAGAATAGAATCAGGAACCATCAAAAAACAGGGTGCTCTTTCTTCCATGTATCTTGCGGGGTACAGGATCGCGATGATTATTTCTGGTGCAGGTAGCCTGTGGTTAGCATCTTACTTTGGCGCAGAAACCTATGATGTAGACACCTGGAGGAAAGTATATCAAATTATGGGGTGCTTGATGTTAGTTGGAATTTTTGCAACATTGATCTCTAAAGAACCGAGCATTAAAAAAAGCAAAACATCTTCTCAAGTAAAATTTTTATTAGTTCTAATTTTGGCAATTATTGTCTTTTTTCTTTGTTACAATTTTTTACCAGAAATATTTTTTGAAAAATCAATTCTGTTAAGTTCGCTAGATAGTCTGCTAAGAATAACAATCTCATTCGGTAGTGCGTTGCTAACGCTTCTATTTTTTAGCAAAATCAAAATTATTTCCATGGATAAGGCCAAATTAGCTTACGTAGAACCTATCCGAGACTTTTTTCAAAGATATAAAAAAGTTGCCCTATTTATTTTAATGCTGATTGGTCTTTATAGAATTGCCGACATTGTAATGGGGATAATGGCAAATGTATTTTATCTTGAGAAGGGCTACAAAATTGAAGAAATCGCTACTTATTCTAAATTTTTTGGATTATTCGCAACTATTCTAGGTGGTTTTCTTGGAGGCTTTTATTCAATGCGAAAGGGCGTGATCCAAAGCTTGTTGGTTGGGGCGATTGTTGCTGCTCTTAGCAATATCTTGTTTGCTTGGCTTGCCATAACTGACATTAGTATTTTATTTTTGGTTATAGTTATTACTGCAGATAATATTGCAAGTGGATTTGCTGGGGCTTCTTTTGTGGTTTATCTATCTTCTCTAACTTCCATTAAATTCACCGCAACCCAATATGCTTTGTTCAGTTCGATAATGCTTTTTCTTCCAAAATTAATTGCTGGCTACGCCGGGGGAATGGTTGATGCTATTGGATATCCCTTCTTTTTTATATTTACCGCTATTTTAGGGGTGCCAGTTTTATTTTTGATCTATTTTATTAAAGATATAACTATAAAAAAAAATAGGTAATTTTACAAACTGAAGGTTAGATGGTACATCATAAAAAATGAAAAAAAAAATATTTATATTAGCTACAAGCATATTTATTTTCAATCATGCCCATGCAGCTGATCTGAAAACTATAACTAAAAAAGAATATATTGATAGCAATACAAAAAGATTAGAGCAGGAATTTGATAGAGTCGACACTAACAAAGACGGAAAAGCTACTCCAGAAGAGCAAAAAGCATTCACAAAAAAGGTTGTAGAAGCAAGGAAGGTCGATGAAGCTTTGGGAAAATTGGCAGATACCAATAAAGATGGGAAGCTATCACAAGAAGAAAGACAGAAAATTTTAGTAGCAATGGATGTTAATAAAGATGGACAAGTAACTCCTGAAGAGCAAAAAAATTACTTAAAAAAAAATAGCACTCAAAAGTAGTTAAAAAGCATTTTTCAAAATAATTATTATTCCGCTAATCAGCAACATATAATTAAATAAATTTTTAAAAGTTTTCTCACTTAAAATTTTTCTTAAGTATTTTCCAGCTAATAATCCTGCAAGAATTGGCACACATGCAATAGATGAGAAAAGCATCCCCTGATGACTAATCATAGAAAAGCTATAAAATAGAATGAATTGACAAAAGGAATATAAAAAAAAAGTTAATCCCATTAATTGAATTAACTTGTCTTTATTGAAATTTAGCGATTGTATTAAAAATACAAATGGTATGGTGTAAATGCTTGTGATTCCTGTGGTCATACCAGTCAATCCTCCAATAATAAACTGAACTGGGAATGATTTGTATTTTTTAAAAACGATTATTTTATTAAACAATACTAAACAAGAGTTGATAATTAGCAAGCTCGCTAATATTAATAAAATTGTTTTTGAATTCACTGCCCTTAAGACAAAAAACCCTGGAATAATAAATATTACTGAAGATACTAAAAAAAACTTTGTCTGTTTAAAGATGAATCGCAAATTTTTCCCATCCAACATCTGAAATAAATTAGTTAAAATTACGGGTATTAGAATAAATGAAATCGAATCTTTAATATCAAACAAAAAGGACAGCAGTGTCAGGGTAACCGTGGGCAGGCCCACTCCTATAGTTCCTTTAACCAAGCCACCTAAAAAGAAAATAAATAGTGAAATAAAAAAAAGATAGTTAAATTCCATCAAGTCCATAAATTTATCTGGTAAGCAAAATTACTTTATTTCAGTAATTAATACCTTAATTTTACCAAAATCAAATTTACTTTTCTTGTTTCTTAAGATCCCAATAACAGCTAGTGGAATAAATGTTGCCAGTATAAAAGACCAAAATAATAAGGCTGTTGAAATCCATGCTGGGAATATTTTAGCCTCTAATAAAATACCTATTAAAATACTTTTTTGAAAAGTTACATCTGGAAAAATTAACAATCCGGCAAATAGACCGCACAAGACCGCAATCATTGATGCTTTACCACTAATATCATTTCTAAACATTCCATAAAAGACGGGAACAGCCGCCGCACAA
The DNA here is from genome assembly GCA_963925905.1 of uncultured Pelagibacteraceae bacterium. GTDB lineage: Bacteria > Pseudomonadota > Alphaproteobacteria > Pelagibacterales > Pelagibacteraceae > IMCC9063. Next base: position 5,506 of record CAWUVR010000063.1, on the reverse strand, counting down.
CAAAGCAAGTCTGCTAATAAAAACATGTACAAAACGCTCAAGCCTTTTGAGGCAATATAAAAAACCACAATAGAGACTAAGACCAAAATCATTCTAGAAAAATTTAGATAACTAATTTTTGAGTTTAGTTTAATAAATTTTTTACTTTCGATAACTAGTAAGCTTGAGATGGCATTGATTAAAGTGTCCATGCTGCTAATCACCAAGGTTAATGCCAATATTAAAATAATACTCGATAAAAATGTACCAGCACTTCCAAGCAATAATGAGAATATAATTGTACTAGGGTCTTTTGCCTGACCTAGAGAAACAGCTACAATGCCACAAAATCCCAATATTAGTATAACCGGCAAAACTATAAAAAAAGAATTTCTAAAACTTTTACTTAGGTCGTCATTAGAACTTGCTGCAAAAACTCTTTGCCAAACACCTTGGTCAAATAAATTGGTAGCGAACACTGCTATAAAAAAAGTTATTCCCGCTGTATATCCATAAAAATACTTTGAGCTAATTAAATTTCCTGCTTTTAACTCGATCAAATTTAGGGAAATATTTACTTCACCTGAAAAAAGCAAATAGTAAAAAACAAGAATTAAAAAAAAAGCAATAATAGAAAACTGAACTTTGTCTGTTAAAATTGAAATCTTTAAGCCACCTTTAAGCGTATAAATTAAAGTGGTGATCAGAATTAATAAGGAGGTTTTCCATAAAGATACTCCTGTTATTAAATTAACAACTTGAGCAATGGCAGTTACTTCAGCACAAAGATAGATGAACATATAAAATAACGACAACAACAAAACAATCTTCATCATTCTCAATCCGTAACGAGCAAAAACAAATTGAGTTAAGCTATTTCCTTTGGGCATGATGGATCTTAATCTTTTGCCAAAAGTACTCATAGCCAAATAAGGACAAGCCTGACCAAGTGCATACCCCAAGACTGCCCCTATACCGCCCCAAGTAGCTGCTTCTGCTGGTCCTATTAAAATCCATACACCAAAACAAGAAGCTACTATGGATGCGGTTAATGATCCCGACTTAATAGAGCGACCGGCATTTAAATAGAAAGATAATGACGGATTGTTTTTGGAGAAAAATAATCCAAAAATCATGAACAAAACACACATCAATATTAATATAAAAATATTAAGATCCAAATTCATAAAACCGATCATTTAAAGGATTAATAGAAATTAATATTGCTACTAGGACTTTTTTCTTATGCATCGTTCTCCCTAAGTTGTAATTAAACATCAGGTTCTAAGAGTATAATCTCAGCGTTTCCGCACCCCCGAACTAAAACACTTTAAATATTAATTTAATTTAAGTGGCAAGTCAAAAATAAAATTGATTATTTTTTTTTAAGACTTACTCTATGAGGTAATGATTATTGATTGCAAGTGTCAAAAATATAAATTCGATATACCAGACGAAGCAATCTCGGCTAATGGGAGGGTTGTAAAGTGTGGTTTTTGTGACGAAGAATGGTTTCAAGAAAACAATCAAGAAAAATCTGAAATGAATGGCTTTAATAATGAAATTATCCTCCCGGGGAAAAAACCAACTAAAGATATCAACAACACTACCACAAAAAAAAAAGATAGCTTCTATTCTGTAATTTTAATTATTATTCTAGTTTTGTCGATACTGTTTGCTGGAATTTTATCAAACAAAGATTTAATTTTAACTAACTACCCATCCTTGGTGGGGTTTTTTGAAGCGTCTGATATTCTAAAAGAAGTAATTATACAAAATATAAATTGGGTACAAGAATTTATACAAGATTTATTTACTAAATAAAAATGCCAAAAATATTTACTTGCGTAGATCTGCTCAGTAATATTTTTAAAGCGCCGAATAAAAAATCTGAAGTTGTTTCACAGATTTTATTTGGTGAAGAATTTTTTGTAAAAAAAACAAATAATCAATTTTATAAAGGGTGCTCTACTTTCGATAAATATTCAGGTTTTGTTTTAAAGAAAAACTTTAAAAAAATTCCTGCTGAAAAAAAATATAGAATCACAATAAAAAAAGTCAGTCTATTTTCCGGACCTAATTTATTAAAAAAAACAAAAAAAGAATTATTATTTAATTCACAGGTCTATATTCAAGAGGAAAGAAATAATTTTATTAAAATTGGTAAATTTTGGATAAAAAAAAATTCTATTAAAAAAATAAACAACAGTTCAAATAATTTCTTAGAAAAAATAAAATATTTTTCAAAAACTAGGTATTTATGGGGAGGAAATTCAATTAAAGGCATTGACTGCTCTGGTTTGGTTCAGGAGTTGCTAAAAAGTATAAATAAAAAATGTCCAAGAGATAGCAAGGATCAATTAGCTTTTTTTAAAAAAAGTGTTTCTTTATCAAGAATTAAAAAAGGAGATTTACTATTTTGGAAAGGACATGTAGCAATAGCCTTGAACAAACAGTCTCTCGTCCATGCTTATGGACCGAAAAAAAGAGTTATTGTTATGCCTATTAAAAAAACTATTAAAACGCTTCTTGAAACGAAAAATCTAAAAATTTTATCTATTAAAAGACCGCTGTGACAAAATTAATTACAAAAAAAATTACAGTAACGGGAAAAGTTCAGGGTGTTGGCTACAGGTATTGGTTACAAAAGATTTGCATTAAAAATAAAATCGTTGGGTGGGTTCTTAACAAGAGCAGTGGCGAGGTTGAGGCTACTTTTTGCAATGTAGATGAGAATATTTTTAAAGATATTTTGTCTGATTGTTTTTTAGGTTCCTCAAAATCAGTTGTTAATAATATTCTCGTTGAAGACACTGCAACACTCAAAGCTCCCCTTGGCTTTGAGATTAGAAAGTAAAATTTTAGAAATACACTTAAAACGAGAACATTTTTTTCATTGATTCGGTCTTGTTTTATGCCTAGTTTGTTCTAGGCTCAAATCTAAATATAGTGGGTCAAAAAATTTTAGACCATAAATGATGAATCCCCAAATAATCTCTGTTCTTGGACCAACCAACACTGGGAAAACCCATTTTGCAGTTGAAAGAATGTTGCAGTTTGAAACTGGGGTGATTGGATTTCCATTGAGGCTTTTAGCTAGAGAAGTTTACGACAAATGCGTTGAACAATTGGGGGCTGATAGAGTTGCGCTGATTACAGGAGAAGAAAAAATAATTCCACCTACGGCGAATTATTATTTATGCACTGTAGAGTCGATGCCTTTGGATTTAAATTTTGAATTTGTTGCAATTGATGAAATCCAAATGTGTGCCGATCCTGAGCGAGGTCATATTTTTACTGATAGGTTACTAAATTATCGTGGTGATAAATTAACTATGTTTTTGGGAGCAGATACAATGAAAAGTATTATTTCCACTCTGGTTCCTTCTAGTGAATTTGTATATCGAGATCGACTTTCCAAATTAATTTACACCGGACATAAAAAGATATCGAGAATACAACCACGTAGTGCGATTGTAGCTTTTTCTGTTGATGAGGTATATGCGCTTGCAGAATTTATTAGAAGGCAGAGAGGTGGCGCCGCTATTGTTATGGGTTCATTAAGTCCCAAAACAAGAAACTCTCAAGTAGGCTTGTATCAATCCGGAGATGTGGATTTTTTGGTTGCGACTGATGCTATAGGAATGGGAATTAATATGGACATAGATCACGTTAGCTTTAGTAGCTTAAGAAAATATGATGGGAAAAAAATTAGAGGGCTAAGAAATACAGAGATTGGTCAAATTAGCGGACGAGCTGGTAGATATAAAAATAATGGAAGTTTTGGAATAACTGGTAATTGCGAAACACTAACAAGCGAACAAATAGAAAAGTTGGAAAATCACAGATTTGATAGTGTTATCAATATTTATTGGAGAAACTCAGATTTGGATTTTTCTAACATTGCAAGATTTGTTGCAAGTTTAAACTTGCCACCCGCCACTCCCAATTTGTTAAGAAATAGAGAGCTAATGGATGAGAATATTTTTAAATTTTTAACGTTAGAAAGCTCGCCATTAAAATTTAACAATGGACAAAATCATATTTCAATACTTTGGGAATGCTGTCAAATACCAGATTTCACCAAAAGTTCTTACAATGAACATATAGAAATCATTGCTAATGTTTTTAATTTTTTAACTTCTGACAAAGGAAAAATAACTAATGAATGGATGAGAAAACAAGTTTCTAATTTAGACAATCTAATTGGAAATATTGATGCCATTGCTAACCGAATATCGCATGTAAGAACCTGGTCTTATGTTGCCAATAAAAGAAATTGGGTAGAAAATAACGATTATTGGATTGCAAAAACTAAAGATATTGAGGATAAATTATCTGACCGACTGCACGAAGAACTATCCAAAAGTTTTGTCGATAAAAGAATAAGCATTCTCTCCAGGGGATTAAAACAAGATATCCAGCATGAAGCAAAAATTTTAGATAACAACGAAATTATCATTGACGGTCAACTGGTTGGTAAAATTAATGGCTTAAAAATTAGTCTCGATTACACAGCAACGGCACTCCAAACGGACATTAAATCTATTAAAAAAGCTGCCAGAAATGGTGTTGCTACTGAGCTTAAAAGAAGAATTGAAGAAATTATAAATTCACCAGAAAATTTTAGCTTAAAAAAAGATAAAAATATTTATTGGCAGGATCAAGTGGTTGGAAAAATTAATCCTGGAAAAAACTATTTAAATCCAGATGTTAAAATCGTAGCAGATGAAAGCATAGAACCCCAAGATCAGCAAAGAATTGCTGTGTCTTTACTCAACTGGCTAAAGCAAGAAAAGAAAAATTTATTACAAGACCTTATTAGAATTGAAAATTCCAATACAGAAAATAGATTTATTAGAGGACTGTGCTATCAATTATTTGAAAATAACGGTGTTCTCAAAAGAGAAAGTGTTGATTCAATTGTAAAACAAATCAACAAGGAGGACAGGGTAAGTCTTAGAAAGCTAGGTATTAAAATTGGCAGATACCACATTTACCAACCACGCATGGTAAAGCCTGCTGCAGTCACATTCAAAACTATTCTCTGGAATTGTTTTTATAACCTTTCAGAAAATGAATGCCCAGCTTTTGGCTTAAATTTTGTTAAAAATTTTTCAAACAAAAATAAAGAATATCTTTTAATTTGTGGCTTTGAAACTTTTGATAATTACATTGTAAGAATAGATATGCTGGAAAGATTATTTTTAAAAATTATCTCACTAGGGAAAAGTGGGGCTTTTGAATTAACAAGTGATATGCTAAACTTATTAGGCTCTACCAAAGAAGATTTTAAAGAACTTATGAAAAAAATGAATTATAAATGTATAGAGAATAAAGAAAAAACACTCTTCAAATATATGCCTAAAAAATATTTTTCCAAAAGTATCGCAACTAAAGTCTCCAACAATCCATTTGGTGAACTTAAAAAAATTAAAACTCTTTAATTCATGAGCTGGTTTTTTAAAGAAAAAAGTGACCAAAAATTTCAACCACTCGAGTTGTCCATTACGACACTATTTATACA
>CAWUVR010000062.1:0-3150 GCA_963925905.1 uncultured Pelagibacteraceae bacterium | reverse complement strand
GATGGATAAGCTCAAGTTCCCATCTTTATCGCATCTAATTTCTACTTTTCCTTTTTTAATATCGGTAACTGCTTTTGTAATATTTGCTGAAACTGTTCCAAATTTTGGATTTGGCATAATGCCTTTAGGACCTAATACTTTTCCCAATTTTCCCACTTTAGACATCATGTCTGGTGTAGAAATTAAAATATCAAAATCTATTTTTCCAGAGTTAATAATCTCAATTAAATCTTCAGATCCAGCAAGCTCTGCTCCTGCAGCTTTTGCTTCTTCAATTTTGTCATTTCCGCAAATGACTGCAATTTTAATTTTTCTTCCGTTACCATTGGGCAAATCAACCGTTGTTCTCAAAACACTATCAGGCTTTGTTTTGTCTACTGCTAAAGCAAAACTAACATCAAAAGATTCAACAAATTTTGCTTTTGCTTTTTCTTTTATAATTTTAACAGCCTCTTCAATTTTCAATGATTTGTTTTTATCAAAATCTTTGACTAAGGCTCTGTATCTTTTTGACTTTAAATCTTTGCTCATTATTCTTTTACCTGTATTCCCATAGATCTTGCAGATCCTGCAATAATTTTAATTGCTTGCTCAATATCAAAAGCATTTAAATCTTTCATTTTTGCTTCCGCTATTTTTTTTAATTGCTCTTTAGTAATCGTTCCCACAGAAACTCGTCCTGGTTCTTTAGATCCAGATTTTAATTTCATTGCTTCTTTAATCAAATAGGAAGCTGGTGGAGTTTTGATAATAAAATCAAATTTTTTATCTTTATAAATAGTGATGACTACAGGAACGGGTTGTCCCATAAATTCTTTTGTCTTGTCGTTAAAAGCTTTGCAGAATTCCATAATATTAATTCCACGCTGACCTAACGCTGGGCCAACTGGGGGTGCTGGATTTGCCTGTCCACCTTTGATCTGTAATTTTAAATAACCTGTAATTTCTTTTGCCATAAAAAACCTATAATTTTTCCACCTGCGTATAATCTAAATCTACTGGTGTCGGCCTACCAAATATAGAAACTGAAACCTTAAGTCTAGATTTTTCTTCATCTATTTCTTCAATTAATCCATTAAATGAAGCAAATGGGCCATCCGAAACCTTAACCTGCTCTCCAATATTGAAAATAACTGAGTTGGTAGGGTTAGAAACGCTTTCTTCCATATTTCCAAGGATTTTTTGAACTTCCGCTTCTGCTATAGGGGATGGTTTTCCTTGCGGTCCTAAAAATCCACTTACTTTTTTAAGATCTTTTATTAAATGATAAATAGCATCCGTCATGTTTAGTTTTGCCAAAACATAACCTGGGAAATATTTCTTTTTAACTATGGTTTTTTTACCTTTTTTGATCTCGGTAATATCCTGAGTGGGAACCAACACCTGATCAAAATGGTCTTTTAGATTAGCTTTTACCAATTCTTCTTCTATCTGTTCAGACACCTTCTTCTCAAATCCAGAATAAGCTTGAACAATGTACCATTTCATCATGTTAAATTTAAGCTCCAATTAAAAAGTTAAGACCTAGTTTGAAAACTTGGTCCAAAAGTAAAAAAAACAAAGAAGCGATAACTGCCATTGCAATAACCATCACCGACCCCATCAAAGCTTCTTTGCTAGATGGCCAAGTGATTTTATAAATCTCTTGTTTAACACTTCTGAAGAAGTTTAATGGATTTTGCATAGTTATCTTTATCTCAATTCTGGCAGGAGTGAAGAGACTTGAACTCTTAGCCTCCGGTTTTGGAGACCGGCGCTCTACCAGTTGAGCTACACTCCTTTGTAGAGTTTACTCTATAACTTTAGTTACTACTCCCGCTCCAACAGTTCTTCCACCTTCTCTAATTGCAAATTTAAGATTTTCACTCATCGCAATCGGATTGATTAAAGTTACTGTCATTTTAGCATCATCGCCTGGCATGATCATTTCTGTTCCTGCTGGTAATGTTACTTCACCGGTAACGTCCGTAGTTCTAAAATAAAACTGAGGTCTATACTTTGTAAAGAAAGGAGTGTGTCTTCCACCTTCTTCTTTTTTCAAAATATAAGCTTGAGCTTCAAATTTTGTATGCGGTTTAACAGAGCCTGGTTTTGCAAGAACTTGTCCTCGCTCCACTTGTTCTCTCTCAATTCCTCGAAGAAGAATTCCAACGTTATCTCCCGCTTCACCTGAATCAAGAAGTTTTCTAAACATCTCCACTCCAGTACAAACTGATTTTTGAGTATCTCTGATTCCAACGATCTCAATTTCTTCACCAGTCTTCACCTGTCCAAGTTCAATTCTACCTGTAACAACTGTTCCTCGTCCTGAAATTGAAAACACGTCTTCAATTGGCATCAAGAAAGGTTTGTCAACCGGTCTAGCTGGTTGAGGAATAGTTTCGTCAACTGCTTTCATTAATTCTAAAATAGGTTTTATTCCCATTTCCATATCACCTTCTAAAGCTTTAGTAGCTGATCCTTTGATGATAGGAATAGTGTCGCCTGGATATTTATAAGAAGTAAGTAGTTCTCTAATTTCCATTTCCACCAAATCTAAAAGTTCTTTGTCATCAACTGTGTCGCATTTATTTAAAAATACTACTAGCGCAGGAACACCAACTTGTCTTGCAAGTAGAATGTGTTCTCTTGTTTGTGGCATAGGTCCGTCAGCTGCGTTCACAACTAAAATTGCACCGTCCATTTGTGCAGCACCTGTGATCATGTTTTTTACATAATCTGCGTGACCAGGACAATCCACGTGAGCATAATGTCTTGTTTTAGTTTCATACTCAACGTGAGCTGTTGAAATTGTAATTCCCCTTGCTTTTTCTTCTGGAGATTTATCGATTTGATCGTACGCTGTAAATGTTGCAGAAGAACCTTCTCCCGCTGTAGATAAAACTTTTGTAATCGCCGCAGTTAAAGTTGTTTTCCCGTGATCCACGTGGCCGATAGTACCGATGTTACAGTGTGGTTTATTCCTGTTAAATTTCTCTTTAGACATTATATTTTTTAATCCTTATTTATTAGTTTAATTTTTTATTGGAGCGGGTGAAGAGAATCGAACTCTCACAACCAGCTTGGAAGGCTGGAGTTCTACCATTGAACTACACCCGCAGTACCAAACTGTTATACCCACAACAGCCAAGTGCTTATAGCATTAAAGTT
>CAWUVR010000061.1:0-3110 GCA_963925905.1 uncultured Pelagibacteraceae bacterium | reverse complement strand
ATGACCAGACTTACCGCCAAAGACTTTGACCAAGAACTTCTAGATCTTTATGATTTTTACGCTCATGGCAAAATAAGCAAAAGAGAGTTTTTGGAGTCTGCTAATAAATTTGCAATCGGTGGTTTAACTGCTGCTACCATTTTGGGCATTTTAAGCCCTAACTATGCTTATGCAGAACAAGTAAGTTTTAACGATTCGTCTATTGATGCCAGCTATGTTGAATATTCATCTCCCAAAGGTAATGGAAAAGTTAAAGGATACCTAGTCAAGCCTAAAAAAATAGTTGGTAAAATTTCTTCTGTCCTAGTTGTTCATGAAAACAGGGGACTAAATCCTTACATAGAAGATGTTGTCAGAAGAATAGCTAAGGCAGGTTTCTTAGCTTTTGCTCCTGATGGATTAACTTCTAAAGGTGGTTATCCAGGAAACGACGAGAAGGGCAAAGAATTGCAAAGCGAAGTTGATCCTATTAAGCTAATGAATGATTTTTTTGCAGGGTTTGAATATTTAAGGTCCAGAAACGATGCTACCGGCAAAGTGGGTTGTGTTGGTTTTTGTTATGGAGGTGGAGTTTGTAATGCACTCGCTGTAGCTTATCCTGAACTTTCAGCTTCTGTTCCTTTTTATGGAAAACAGGCTGCAGAAAAAGATGTGTCAAAAATTAAAGCTCCTCTTTTGTTGCACTATGCCGAACTGGATAAAAGAATTAACGAAGGTTGGCCCACTTATGAAGCAGCGCTAAAAAAACATAAAAAAAATTTTACAGCCTACATCTATCCAAAAGTAAATCATGGCTTTCATAACGATAGTACGCCAAGATACGACGAAAAGACGGCTAAACTGGCCTGGGACAGAACAGTCGAATTTTTTAAAAAATATCTTTCTTAATTAAAAAAATAAAATTTACTAAAAGGCTCTTATTTTGAAGCTATACTTGAAATGTAGTTATTAATACTTATGTAGTCAGATCTAATCATTGAAAAACTTACTATGAAACTTCTATCAGAACTAAAATTGGGCACTTTAACTTTAAAGAACAGAATCGTTATGGCTCCACTAACCAGAATGCGTTCTGGACAGCCTGGAAACATACCTCAAGAGCTAAACGCTACTTATTATGCTCAACGAGCAAGTGCAGGATTGATTATTTCAGAAGCATCACAAATTTCTCAACAAGGACAAGGTTATCCGGGAACTCCTGGAATTCACAGCCAAGAACAAGTAGCAGGATGGAAACAAGTTACCGAAGCTGTTCATGATAAAGGTGGAAAAATTTTTCTACAATTATGGCATGTTGGAAGAATTTCACACAGTTCTCACCAACCAGATCAAAAATTACCAGTTGCACCTTCTGCAATTGCAGCAAAAAATAGCGGAACTTATACTGCTGAATGGAAACCCACAGAAATCCTTACTCCTCGAGCTCTTGAAATTTCTGAAATTAAAGAAATTGTTAAAGATTTTAAACAAGGAGCTATCAATGCTAAGGAAGCTGGCTTTGATGGTGTAGAACTTCATATGGCGAATGGTTATTTGCTAGATCAATTTTTACAAAGTGGAAGCAATCAAAGAACAGACCAATATGGGGGATCTATTGCAGACCGAGTAAGATTTCCTTTGGAAGTTTTAGATGCCGTAATTTCTGTTTGGGGAAAAGATAGAGTGGGTGTTAGACTTTCTCCCTACGGGACCTTCAATGATATGAGCGACTCTGATCCTATTTCTTTATTTAGTCATATCTTAGAAGAGTTTAACAAAAGAGGGATCCTATTTGTTGATATGATTGAACCAAGAGCAGCTACGGCTGGTGGTGATGATAATATTAATGACAAGGCTCCTAGCACTTCAGATTTGTTTAAAAATAAATTTAATGGAGTATTTATTTCCGCGGGTGGTTACACTCCTGAAAATGCTGAAGAAGCATTATCCAATAATAAAGCAGATGCAGTTATGTTTGGTAGATGGTTTATTTCCAATCCGGATCTTCCCGAACGAATTGCTAAACAAGCAGAGTTAACCAAGTATGACAGATCTACGTTTTATGGTGGCCAAGAGAAAGGATATACGGACTACCCTTTCCTAGGTTAACTAGTAATTTTTTCTTAAGCAAAATAGTGAATAGCCAAAGACAGTACAGCTATAAACGAAAAGCTAAAAAAATATGTTTTCATTGTTATTGACATAACAAGACTATTAATAGATCTCGCTGTTTTTGAGCAATGCTATTTTTAGATGGCTTCTATCTAAAAAGTGAATGACGAAACAATATAATTGCTTTACTGTTTCCCAATGAGTGAAGAACAGCCAAAAAAAATCAATTGGAGAGAGATAGGACGTACCACAAAAATAAGCATTCTTTGGTATGTTTTAATTTCTGCTGGTTGGTGGATCATAGGAATTTACCCGCAAACTTTATTTTCCCTAGATGGCCAGATAGTAATTGGTGCTCTTTCAAGTCTTATGGCTTATCTACAAACAAAAAATTAAAAAAATCATACAATCAAAAGTTGAATCCTTATTTTTCGCCAAAAATAAAAGAAAAAATAAGTAAAAAAAAATTATTTTGTCACAACTTATTCAAATTTATTTGCTATAAATATAGCCGGTCTCAGTACTCGTTCCTTATTTAGCTTATTTTTTAGCCATCTTAATCTTTAATGGGGTTGTGCTGGGACCACAAAATTATCTTTCCTGGTTTTACTTCTTTAAAGAACTAATGGCTGCTTTTAGTTTGTTAATGACGGTAATTAACTCCAAATCAATTTGAAACTTTTCTGCTTGAGGGCTTTTTAATTTTTTCCTAACCTTTTCTAGCCTTGTTGCAATTGTGCTGAGGTCAGTAATGGAAAATTTATTTTTACGAATCATTCTGTCTTCATGATACTATAGCCTTGGCTTTTAAATAATCTGTTTGTAAAATAACTTATGCTGAATAAAATTATCATTCTAATATCCATTCTCGCTCCTTTTGTGATTTTTTATATATCTGGAGTTGTGGTAAAAAAAACTAACGGCAAATGGCCCGTCATTAAACTATCTTTGGCAAGCTTGCTTTTGCTTGCTTGTGCTCTTGTTTATTTTAGGTTCTCAAGTGACGCACCAGCAGGAAA
>CAWUVR010000060.1:0-7293 GCA_963925905.1 uncultured Pelagibacteraceae bacterium | reverse complement strand
TTAGTTAACGATAGTATTGTAGGTACACCATTTGGAATCTCTTCCGCCGCTTATATGCTAATATACAAAATCGCAGTTTATCAGGAGACAATTAAGTTAAGAACTATTTTTATAGCAGAGTGGATAGCGTTTGGCATTTCTATTTTTATTACTTACCTTTTTATTCTTATTGCTTTTTATTTAATAGAAAGAGGCTTTGATTATAAATTGTTTATCTTTAATTTTTTAGGTTCTTTCTTTATCTACCCCATTGCTTGGATGATCTTAAAATCTTTCTTCTTAAAACTAGAAAGAGCAGGCAATGAATAAGCTTGAGAAAAAAAAAATACTCAATTTTTTAACAAAGACCCCAGAAGATTTTTCTTTTGCAAGAATTAAGCAAATAGACATCTTAAAAAAAATAAAAGCACTTCGCTACATGGAAGATAAAGAGATAGCACACGCGATTATAGATTTTTATTTTGAAGAAAATATCTCTAGCTTGGAATCTCAAAAGTTAAAAATAAAGAAAATTAAAAGCACTACTGCAAAAATAAAGCATTTATTGCAATATCAATTGGAACTAGATTTTGAAAAAAAGGATTTTCTAAAAAAAGTATTCTTATTTTTGTCTTCAGAAAAAAAATTTCCTCAAATAGTGGATTATTTTTTTAGAACTAGTAGTCAAATGTGGGTCTTGGCCGGTGATACTGCTACTGATATTAATTATTATTCCAAAAGACTTATCCTCTCTTCTGTTTATTCCAAGGTCTTTATAAAATTAATGAGTTTTCCCAACTACCAAAAGATAATGATTGAAAAGGATGTCGACGCTTCTTTGAGCAATGTAAGGAAATTTAATGACATTAAGTCTAAAATTTGCTCAGCCGATATTCTTTCTGTATTTAAAAAATTTCAATCTAGCTCAGAATCTACAGGCAGGGGTTTTTAGAAAATTTAAATTTTTTCCTGAACTAGTCCTTGGCAATAAAATATCTGAACTGTTTTAAACTCTCCCTTAATTATTTCTTCAAGAAAAATAATACCTTCCAATTTATCTAGAACAATTCTTTTATTAGAATGGTTCGCTATCAAAGTAAAAGTTTTATCCAGACTGGTTAAAAAAATCTTTCCATTAAAATTAACCTTGTCTTTTGCTTCCGTAATATCTGCATAAATATTATTGTGACTTATCGTATTGTTGTCACGATTAAAATTTGTTGAAGAGCATTTGAGATTATAATCTGCAAATACTATGTTGGAATTAATTGAGCTAAGTAAGATGCTTAATAAAAAAATTAGAAAGTATCGAGACATGCACAAACTTAACAAGGTTATTGTTTTTGTACATTGGTTATTAGTGGGTTATGTAGATAACTTATTTTAGTATTGTTATGTGGCCCATTTTTCTTTTATCTTTAACTTCCTTTTTAAGATAATCGAAGAAATATTCATTAGGGTTAAAGCTCTTGCCGCGATAGTTATTAATTTCATCACCTATAATATTAATCATTCGTGCATTTGATTTTTTTTTAAGTTCTATTTTCTTCAAATTGCAAACGGCTCTAATGTGATTCTCAAATTGACTAACGTTAAAAGCGTTAATGGTTAAATGTCCAGAGTTGTGAACTCTTGGTGCAATTTCATTAACATATAAATTATTATCTTTATCTATAAAAAACTCTACACACATCGTCCCAACGTATTTTAGTTTTTCAGCAATGGTTTTTGCAATATCCTGAGCCTTATTAAATAACTCCTCTGAAATATTTGCCGGTATAGTCGATGTGTTTAATATTTGGTCTTTATGAACATTTTCTATTGGTTCAAAAATTGACAAATCTCCATTTTGATATCTTGTAATGACAATAGAGATTTCTTGTTTAAGATTGATAAATTTTTCCAGTATATAATCTGCAGCAAAACACCAGTCCTCCTTAACATCCTGCATGGTTTGAATGACAAATTGTCCTTTGCCATCATATCCAAGCGTGCATGTTTTTAAAATTCCCGGAAGTAAGTCTTTATTTTTTTCCACATCATTTTTTGATTTTATAAAAGCATAAGATGTAGTGGCAATATCCAGTGTTTTAAGAAAATTTTTCTCAGTAAATCTATTTTGTACCACTTTGTTTATTCTAGGATCGGGACGCACTTGTTGAATGCTTGATATTTTTTCTAGTATTTCAAAAGGTATATTTTCAAATTCGAAGGTAATAAAATCACAGGAATGAGCAAATTTTTCTATATTTTCTGTATTGCTATACTCTGAGTATATAAATTCATCACAAAAATTTTGAGCAGGGGCCTGCTTATCGTCGGTAAGTATTGTAGTTTTTATATCTAGATTTTTGGCTGCCTGGCAAAGCATGCTACCTAATTGGCCACCACCAATAATTCCCAATATTGGCTTTGTGCTACTCATTGATTAATTGGGTTTTTTTTTAACAGAATTAGTTTGCTTACTTCTCCAGCGAGTCAAATTTGTTTTAATTTTTGCATTACTAAGCGCAATAATTGATGCAGCCATAATTCCAGCGTTAATAGCTCCATCTTTTCCTATGGCAACAGTGCCAACAGGAATTCCTTTTGGCATTTGCACAATAGACAATAAACTATCTAGGCCCTTTAATTTTTTACTTTCAATCGGAACTCCAATTACTGGAAGAGTGCTCATGGACGCTATCATGCCCGGTAAATGAGCGGAGCCACCTGCACCTGCTATAATAACTGAATAATTTTCTATCTCAGCAGTTTTTGCAAAATTATACATACGATCAGGAGTTCTGTGGGCAGAAATAATTTTAGCATCAAATTTTACTTGAAGTTTTTTCAGAGTATCGGCGCACCATTTCATAGTTGGCCAATCAGATTTGCTACCCATAACAATAGCAACTTTTTGAATCTTATTATTTGTTTTTTTTTTCACTAGAAAAATTTCTTATTCAGCAGGATTTGCTTGTTTTGCTTTTTCTTTTTTCTTTTCTTTTTCAAGTCGTTCTTGCTTCTTCTTTGCTCTTTCAATAGCCTTAATAAGATCAGTTTGAGTACATAAGTTAGCTGCAACAGGATCTTTAGGAGAAATGTTAGACATGTTCCAATGTTTTCTAGTTCGTATACCAACAACAGTATTTTTAGTAGTACCAACCAATTTGCAAATTTGGCTATCTGCTAATTGAGGATAATTTTTAGTTAACCATGCAATAGCATTAGGACGATCTTCTCTTTTAGAAATAGGAGTGTATTTTGTTCCCACCATTTTTTTAACTTCAATCTCCGTATTTTTTTTATTCATCTGTAAAAGTCTAGATGGATCTTCCGAAGATAATTGAATTTCTTCTCTTGTGAGCTGGTTTGATAGAATTGGATTGTATGCTTTAATTCCTACAGCAACATCTCCGTCCGCTATTCCTTTAACCTCAAGTTCGTGCAAACCGCAGAAATCTGCAATTTGTTTGAATGTTAAGGTAGTATTGTCAATTAACCAAACAGCTGTCGCTTTTGGCATTAATGGTTGATTCATAAAAAATTATGCCTTTTGTAAATTTGCAAATCGCTTATTAAATTTACTCACTCTTCCTTTGTCCTGAAGTTTTTGAGTAACACCTGTCCAAGCAGGATGTGATTTTGGATCGATATCTAGTTTCATCACGTCACCTTCTTTGCCCCATGTTGACATAGTTTCGAATTCAGTACCATCAGTCATTTGCACTGTAATTTTGTGTGAGTTTGGGTGAACGCTTTTTTTCATAATAAGATGGCTTTTATAGCAAATAAGCGAAAATAAACAAGAAACTATAACAATTCTTTATTATAGGGTTTTCTGCTGTTTGCCGTTCATAAAAAAATAAAAAGAGGCCAAAATTAACAAGAAAACAACATCAAAATAAAAGTGATAATTCTTTCCCAGGTGCAAAAACATCAGTCCAGCCAAAGGTTGACCAAGAAATCTTGCGGCTGCCTGAGAAGAGTAGGCTGTACCCAAAGAGAGTCCTTTAAGTTTGGGGGGGGAATTTTTAGATATTAGGCTATTCAAGCATGGGTTGGTAACGCCAATTCCGTAACATAAAAATATTATAGCTACAGGCATAAGATACATACTTGAAAAAGGAATGATAAAAAATCCTAGTATTAAAGATGCGTAACCACTTCTGATAAGCTGTTTTTCATTGTAATATTTTAGCAATATTCTTAACAAACCACCCTGAACTAGAATTTGGGTTAAACCAGCAAGTAACATCACAAAGCCAATTTCTCTTGGCCCCCAGACAAATGTTTCCTTCCCCCAGATTGCAATGGTTCCTTCCATTCCAGAAAAAGTTAAATGAATGCAAAATATAAGTATAAAAAAAGAAAAAAGACTTTTGTTGGCAACAATTTTTAATTGTGACTTAAATCGTTCTACGGAATATTTGATTTTGTAGTCTTTCTTTTCTTTTAAGCTCTCATCCAAAAAAAAGAAAACATAAAGAAGATTGATTAAATTAATTGCGCAAGCAAACCAAGCAACATTGCTTAAAGAATGAAATGTAAAATCAGATCCAGCAATTAATCCCCCAATTAATGGCCCCACAGTAAAGCCCAAACCAAAAGCAACACCAAACATACCCATGCCCTTAGCTCTACTTTTTTCATCGGTGATATCGGCTATATAAGCAGTTCCTACAGACACGTTGGTTTTAAATAGTCCGGCTATTACTCTTGATATAAAAATAACCAATAAAGACCCGCTCAATGCCAGAATTGTATTGGCAATTAATTCTGCAACGCAGTTCATTATTAAAAGAGGTTTTCTTCCTAACTTATCAGAAAGACCACCCCAGAATGGAGATACAAAAAATTGAAAGAAAGAAAAGGAACCAAAAGCTAAAGTGATAATAAATATATCCCCCCCATAATTATGAATTAAAAAAGGAAGGGTGGAAATTAGTATTCCACTAAATGCAACCACATCTAGGAATAGGAAAAAAACAAACTTTATCATTTAACAGAGGATAAAATTTTTACCGTCTCTGAATCAAGTCTTGAGTTTGTCGCTAGTATCTCTTTATTCTTTAGATCAAATGTTTTTCCTTTAAAATCAGTGATAGTTCCACCCGCCTCTTTGACAATAATAATTCCCGCAGCGATATCCCAGTATTTTAAATTTTTATGCCAAAACATCTCAGCTCTTCCAGCAGCTACATATGCCAAATCCAAAGCCGCACTTCCCAACTTTCTTACTTGGTGAAAATAACTGCACATCGCCATATATTCATCATGAAAACTTTGCTTATTCTCTTCTGCAAAAGCAGGGCCACCCGTTAAGGCAATAGAGTCAGTAATAATATTTCTAGAAGAAACTCGGATTCTGCTATTGTTTAAATAAGCACCTCTTCCTTTTTCAGCATAGAACATTTCATTTTTAATTGGATCAAAAATAATTCCTGCTATCATTTCTCCGCTTTTTTCTAAACCGATCGAAATAGCAAAGTGAGGAATTCCATGCATAAAATTAGCTGTTCCATCAATAGGATCAATGATCCAGGTAAATTCACTTTTCTTTTCTTTTGTAGTTCCGCCTTCTTCAGCTAAAAAATTATAGCCTGGTCTTGCTCTTTCTAATTCTTCGATAATAATTTCTTCAACTTTCTGATCTGTCTTGGTAACAAAATCGCCAGGACCTTTTTTGGATACTTGAAGTTTTTCAATTTCTCCAAAATCACGAATAATAACTTTGGAAGCCTTGCTACATACTTTTTCTAAAATATTTATCTCAGAGGATAGTAAAGGCATTTAATTTACCTTCTTCACATATTCGCGAGTCTCAGAATCGATAACAATCATATCGCCCTGATTGATAAATGGAGGAACTAGAATTTTAATATTATTTTTAATTACTGCTGGCTTATAAGAGCTAGAAGCTGTTTGGCCCTTTACTACCGCATCTGTTTCTACAACTTCAAACTCTAGATTTTTAGGCAAGGTAACCTTTAAAGGCTTCTCATCATAAAATTCTATAACCACATCTAAATTTTCTGTCATTAAGTACTCATCATCACCAACCAAGTCTTTAGAAATAGTAATTTGCTCGTAGTCTTTCGTGTCCATAAAAAATAAATTTTGCTCATCACTATAAAGAAATTGATAGTTACGCTCATCAAGAGATGCTTTTTCTACAGTTTCGTCAGATCTAAATCGTTCATTTAACTTTGTGCCTTTGGTAATGCTTTTTAATTCTACCTGATTAAATGCCCCACCTTTTCCAGGTTTCACATGTTGTGCTTTAAGACAAAGCCACAAATCTTTCTCGTGCTCTATGATGGTACCTGGCTTGATTTCGATTGCTGTAATTTTCATATCGCTGGGTAATACACCTTTTTTGATTTGAAATAAATTACTTTAATTTTTGCAAGGCTTGTATCGGGTTGTATTGCTTATTTTTCCATACAAATGCGGAGCAGGCTATGTAGTTAGCCCCATTATCCAGTAAGGTTTTGTAGTTTTTTTCACTAATCCCCCCTATGGCAACTACTGGTTTTTTAATTTTATTGTGTGCCCATCTTAATAGAGAGGGGGTTGCTCTAAACTTGGTTTTTTTAGTGGTGGTTTTAAAAAATGATCCAAAGGCAATATAAGATGCTCCATTCTTAACAGCCTGCAAGGCAAGCCTTTTAGAGTTATGGCATGTGGCTCCAATAATTTTTAGTTGTTTAAATTTTGTTTTTACAAATTGCAATTGAGGATCACGCTGTCCAAGGTGACAACCATCACACCGTAATAATGTGGCAATATCTGGAAAATCATTAACAATAATTTTTGTTTTTTTTCCAACAATTTTTTTTATTTTTTTTACTTCTTCAATAAGTTTTGTTCTAGATATTTTTTTTAAACGTATTTGCAAAAAAGCAATCCGGTTTAATTTTAGTAATTTTGGGAGAAAATAATAAAATAATTTATCTAGTGTATTGGGAGTAATGAGGTAGATATTTTTCTTAGCCAAACTAAGTTGCTACTTCTTTATCGCTACTCCACTTGCCTGTGGCCGCAAGACTGTTCATCAGCGCTCTTTGATCAAATACAGATTGAGTGGCTGCCTTATCTTCAATATTTTGTGCCCATTGTTTTAGCGCACTTTGTTGCAAAGCTCTTCCGTAGGAAAAAGTAAATATAAGTTTAGTAGTATTAATTTTATTAATTTCGTTTAAATTTTTGGTAGCCTCTATTTCACTTTGACCACCAGAAAGAAAAGCAATTCCAGGAACTTCTTCTGGAACATTGTTTTTTAAACACTCTAAAGTTTTTGCAGCAACTAACGCTGTTTCGTTTGCAGCC
>CAWUVR010000059.1:0-5025 GCA_963925905.1 uncultured Pelagibacteraceae bacterium | reverse complement strand
CAAAAATGGATATTTCATCAAGGCCATCATGGCTGTGAAAAACCCAAGCCTTTTTAGTTCCTAGTTTTTTTAAAGTTTCCGCATAAATAGTTAAGAGGTCTTTTGAGAATATGCCCACACATTGGTAATTTACCGAAGCTGGATTGCACAAGGGTCCCAATAAGTTAAAGATAGTTCTTTGTTTTAATTGTTTTCTAACATTGGCAACATTTTTCATTGCCTGGTGATATATGGGCGCAAACATAAATCCAAAATTTTTATTTTCTATATCTTTTTTAACTTCCTCGGGCTGTTTGAGTATATCAATTCCAAGCTTTTCTAGAACATCGGCAGAACCGCATTTTGAAGTTAGACCTTTATTTCCATGTTTGGCAACTTTTACTCCTAGGCTAGCCAAAACCAGAGAGGCTGTTGTTGAAATATTGAGCGTGTGTTTCCCATCACCTCCAGTACCGCACATATCTAAGGCTTCAGTATTTAAATTAACTTTTAAAGATTTCTCTCTAAGCACACTTGCTCCACCCGTAATTTCATCTGAAGCTTCCCCTTTGTCTGCTAACTTGATTAGTATGGAAGCAATTTTTTCCTCACTAAGATCACCACTCATTATAAGGCGAAATACAAACTGCGTTTCCTCAATATTTAAATTTATTTTATTTGATATTTTTTCTATTAGTTGGTCGATGTTCATTTTAGCCTTTTAAAAAGTTACTAATTATTTTTTTACCCAAGCTAGTCCTTATGCTCTCGGGATGAAACTGTATTCCATGAACATCATAGCGCTTATGCGACAAGCCCATTATAACACCATCTTTTGTTGTGGCTGTTACTTCTAAATCTTGAGGTACTTTTTTAGGATCAACAACTAAGCTATGATATCTAGTACCTATTATATAGGTGGGCAAATTTTTAAAGATCTTAGATTTGCAAACTTTTATAGAGCTAGTTTTTCCATGCATTAAATTTTTTGCTTTAATTATTTTTCCACCCAATGCTTGAGCTATTACCTGATGCCCTAGACAAATTCCAAAAATAGGTTTTTTATTTATATATTGATCAATAACCTCTAAACACAAACCGGCTTGACTGGGATTTCCAGGACCGGGAGATATAGCAATTTTGTCAAATTTTTTAAGATCATTAATTTTAAACTTGTCATTGCGCACTACTGTTACTTTGCACCCAAGGTCAGAAAAATAATGGAAAACATTATATGTGAAGCTATCGTAGTTATCGATTAAGCAAACATTCGTCATCATCTTATTGCTTCTATTAGTGCTTTAGCTTTATTAACTGTTTCTTGGTATTCTTTTTCAGGGTTGCTATCGGCAACAATTCCAGCACCTGCTTGAACATAAACTTTTTTATTTTTAATCAAAGCTGTTCGCAAAGCTATGCAAGTATCCATATTATTATTAGGTGAAAAATAACCTATTCCACCAGCGTACAATTTTCTTCTAGTTTTTTCCAATTCATCGATTATTTCCATAGCTTTTATTTTTGGAGCGCCCGATACAGTTCCAGCAGGAAATCCTGACAGCAAAACATCGATTAATGAAGTATTTTTTTTATATTTTCCAGTCACATTAGAGACAATGTGCATTACGTGTGAATATTTCTCTACAGCAAATTGACTATCGACTTTGACACTCCCAATTTCTGAAAATTTTCCAACATCATTTCTGCCAAGATCTAGAAGCATTAAGTGCTCTGCTAATTCTTTCGGATCGCTAAGAAGTTCCTTTTTGAGCTTGGCATCTTCTGCCTTTGTTTTCCCTCTCGGTCTTGTTCCTGCTATTGGCCTTATAGTAATTTTTGAATCTTTGACTCTTACTAAAATTTCTGGACTACTGCCAACAATCTGAAAGTCTTTGTAGTTAATGAAGTATAAAAAAGGAGAGGGGTTAGTTTTTCTAATTTTTTTGTAAATTTCTATAGGTTCTTTTAGCAAATTAGCCTCAAATCTTTGACTGAGAACTACTTGGAAGATATCTCCAACCTCTATATATTTTTTGGCTATAGCAACATTTTTTTTAAATGTATTTTTTGAAATATTGCTCTTAATCGCAAGGTTTTTTTGAGACATCACTTTTTTTGGCAAAATCAATTTTTTATTAGATTCGTCAATCAGGTTTTTTAAATTGTTTTTAGATGCTTCGTAGGAATTTTTTGAAATTTTTTTTATTCCATAGTCACAAGATATATAAAAAAGTCTCTTCTTGAGATTGTCGTGAATAATAATTTTTCTCGGTCTTTGTAGTCTTGCATCGGGTATATTTAGGTCGTCTTTGGTTTTGTTCGGTATCTTTTCCACGAATCTAATGATGTCATATCCAAAATAACCGACCAGCATTAGGGACATCGGAGGCAATTCTTTTGGTACTTTGTAATTAAATGATTTTACTAGTTTTTTTAAGTATAAATAGGGGTTCTTGTTGACTATTCTTTTTTTATTAACAAAAATCTGATTGCTTTTTATTTCATAGACCCTATCAGAATCGTAGCCAAATATTGTATACCTCCCTCTATGAATTGCTTTTTCAACAGATTCAAAAACAAAGCTATTTTGTTTTCTCAAAATAACATCTATTAAATTTTCTATCTTTGTGGCTTTGGAATTGTCTTCAACAGCGTAAAGTAGGGAGATCTTATTTTCCTTGTGGCTTTTTTTGTAATCTTTGTAACTATTAAAGCGTAACATTAAAAAGAATTTGTTATTCTGTCTAATACTTTTTGATTAATCTTAATATTATATTTATTGTTTAGAAATTTATCAAAAGACATAATAATCTGATCCTGAAAATTAGCCGCCGCTTGTTTTTCATAAAGTTTATTCATAGCTTCACTAGTCTTTTTGTTGTCAAAAGAGGTTTTTTCCATTTTAATCAAATAGTTATTTTTATCATTAATTATGATCAGCTCATTGTTTTCTAGTTCGAAAATAGCCTGAATGTTATCGGGTGAGAAAACTAAGTTTTTTTCAAATCTTGATTTTATAAACAATTCTTTGGTTAAACTTTTATTTTTTTCCTGTATATCCCCGAAGATTTTTGTGTCTTTAATTTTGTTTTTTAATTCCGAAATTCTTTTTTCCAAATGAAAATCCGAAACTTTTCTGGCCACAATATTTTTTGTATTTTTGTCCATTTTTCGTGGTTTTTTATCTATAATTTTATTCATAGATATTAAGTAAAAAGAATTCTCCACTTCCAAAAGCTCAGAATTAATTTGAATACCTAAATTAAAAGATTTTTGAATAATCTTTTTATCTAAAGCTATATTTTTTCCAGTATCTTTTTCCATCCCACTTAAGTTGAAAAATGAACTTGTGTTAGTGGTTAGTGAAAATTTTTCAATTATCTCATTATAACTTTTGTTCGAAAGAACTTCATTTTCTATAGCGGATATTTTTTTAAAAAATTGATCAGTTCCTTCTTTGCTATTCTTGTCTAAACCAATAACTGAATATTTGATGCTTCTGTATTCATCTGTGTAAATCGGGTTTTTTTTATAGTATTCTTGGATTTCGTCTTCAGAAGATTTGTGGTTATCGTAAATTGGATTTAAGTTTATATACTTTACTAATGCTTGCTTAGTGAAATAATCGCCAACTAGCTTTGCATGGTAAGTTGTTGCAGAAACACCAGATGATTGGCTATCAATGATAATCTGTCTTAATAAGTTTTTCTTAAAATTATTTTCAAATTCAGAACTAACCACACCATTTTGCAAAAGATATTTTTCATATTTAGTTCTTGAGAATTCTTTATTTTCTTGGAAATCGGGAATTTGTTTTAAAAAACTTGCTAGAGCCTTGTCACTAATTATTATCTTTTCCTCTTCTGCATAAATTTCAATAATTTTATTGGCTATTAGGGAGTTTAGTATTTTGAAGTGTAGTCTGTTTTTTACTGCCTCTTTTCCGTTAGAAATATTTTGAACCTGAAGCTCTCTTCTAAACTCATTAACAAATTCCTGGGTGTAAATA
Source organism: uncultured Pelagibacteraceae bacterium (assembly GCA_963925905.1). Taxonomy (GTDB): domain Bacteria; phylum Pseudomonadota; class Alphaproteobacteria; order Pelagibacterales; family Pelagibacteraceae; genus IMCC9063. The sequence goes on along the minus strand of CAWUVR010000059.1, from coordinate 1,037 downwards.
TTTTTTCCATAAACCTCAGCTACAACATTAGTTTTTCCAGCGCTAAACATGTCACCAACGCCCCATAGCGCAAAAACTCCAATAATTAAAACAATCAATACTTTAATTAGTAGATTTTTGGATAATGCAAATAGTGTTTTTCTCATATAATTAGTTTAAAAATAAAGATTAATAGATTAAAAAAACGTTTATGTCTTCGAAAAGTACATTCTTTATCGCTAACTGGAAAATGAACGGAGTTCCTTCAGATTTTAAAGAAATTAATAAAGTAGCGGTTTTTTTGAAAAAACAGTTGAGGCAATTTAAAAAAAAAGTGGTCTACTGCCCACCAATCTCACTGCTAGCTCATTTTTTTAAAATGAATGCCATATCAGATATTGAATTTGGAGTTCAGAATATATCGGATACTAAGATAAATTTTGGAGCTATGACAGGATCGGTCAGTCCAAAATTAGCAAAATTAAGCGGTGCGAAATATGCAATCATTGGCCACTCAGAAAGAAGGGCAATAGGGGAAGATTTTGAAAAAATTAAAAAAAAATTAATAACCAACAATAATAGTTACCTTAACTCTATCTTTTGTATTGGAGAAACTCTTTTAGAAAAAAAGAAAAAAAAATCTGAAAATGTTTTGAAAAAACAATTGGAAAAATCCCTGTCTAGAAATTTAAATTTTAATAACATAATATTTGCTTATGAGCCGATCTGGGCAATTGGTACTGGGGAAATACCTGATCACGAGTACTTAAGTAAAATATTTATTTTTTTGAATAGTTTTTTAAAAAAAAATTACAAAATAAAGCACTCCAAAATTTTATATGGAGGGTCCGTAAACTCTAGTAATATTAAAGATTTGCGATCAATACCTCACTGCTCAGGCTATTTGATTGGTGGTGCATCATTTAAGGCAAAGAATTTTATTGAAATAATTAAAAATTATTATAATTAGCCCTCAATGGAAAATATCATTTTAATTATACATGTTATCGTCGCAGCCCTTCTTATAGGCTCAGTTCTTTTGCAAAGATCTGAAGGCG
>CAWUVR010000058.1:0-37447 GCA_963925905.1 uncultured Pelagibacteraceae bacterium | reverse complement strand
CGTCGCTTAATATTTAATACTAATATAATGGAAAATAATATTTAAACAGAAAAAATGACAACAAAAGAAAAATTAATAATTGGTAGCAGAGGTAGCAGGCTTTCTCTGGCTCAAGCAGAACACTTCAAGGACGAACTTCTTTTGGCCAACCCACACCTTAGAACTGAACAGGTAGAACTAAAAGTAATCAAAACATCTGGTGATCAATTTAAGACAGAAAATTTAGCAACCATGGGAGGCAAGGGTCTTTTCGTAAAAGAAATAGAGCAAGAACTGATTAATAAAAATATTGATTTTGCCGTGCATTCACTAAAAGATGTTCCTACTTTTGGGCTGGAGTCTTTAGTGCTTGCGGCTTTTCTAAAAAGAAAAGATGAGAGAGATGCGTTTATTTCACCAGTTGCAAAATCGTTTGATCAGCTCAAGCCCGGTTCTACAGTTGGAACTTCTTCGGTTAGAAGAATCGCGCAATTAAAAAAATTAAGAAGTGATTTAAATATTATTAGCATGCGAGGAAATATCGATACCAGGATTGAAAAAGTTAAAGAAGGAATTTACGATTCTATTGTTTTGGCTTACGCAGGATTAAAACGACTTGGGTTTCACACCCACGTTTCTGAAATTTTTGAAAAAGACAAAATGTTACCAGCGGCAGGACAAGGGGTGGTCACTATCCAGTGTAGAGCAGATGACTTTGAATCAATCAAACTTGTAGATTCTGTTAATGATAAGGTGACACAAATTATTGTTAGCGCAGAAAGAAGCTTTTTACACCGAGTGAACGGAGCTTGCGATACTCCGGTTGCAGTCAATGCTGTTTTAAATGACGACGGCGAAATTTTTGTGCGAGCTGAATTATTGTCTTTAGACGGAAGCAAAGTATTTCATGCTCATAAGACAGGCATCTCAGAAAAGGCAGTCACGATAGGTCTAGATGTTGCGGAAGAAATTTTAGATAAAGCCGGCCATGATTTTATAGTCTCGGAGACTAAACTTGCACATACTATTCACAAGACCTGAGCTAGACTCAGTTTACCTTGCTAAGCAATTTATCCAATTAGGACATCAGGTTAGTATTTTTCCGGTTCTAAATATTATTAAAAAAAAGATCACAAATATTGATCTTTCCAATTACAGTTCCGTTGTGTTTACTAGTTCGAACGCCATTTTATGTTTAGATCAAGATATTGCCTCCAATATTAAATGTTTTTGCGTGGGACCAGTGACAGCAGAGCAGGCAAGAAAAAAAGGTTTTACAAATATTGTAACTGCTGGCGGCAATTATCAGGATCTGAAAGAAATCATTTTAAGCAGCTCAGACCAAAAGGAGGGAAAATTTTTATATGTGCGAGGAGAGTACATTTCTCATGATTTGGAAAAAGACCTAAAAAGTGAAGGATACCAGGTTGATAGTTTGATCAATTATACCAGTTCACCAAATCCTGATTTTGATCAACAAACATTAAAAATTTTTAAAGATCAGGATATAGATTTGATTTTTGTTTATTCCAAAAGGTCTTCCGATCATCTTTTGAAACTGATATTTAATAATAATCTCCAGTCTAAATGCGGTTCAGTTCAATTGAGATCCATAAGTGAAAATGTTTTTGAACCTCTAAAAAAAATTAAATGGCAAAATGCAAAAATCTTTTCTCCTGGAAAAGAACAGTTTTGCCTTGATTAGATCTTACTAGGGGTATAATTTTATATTTAAATTCATGGATATTATAAATAATTTTACCAAGTTGTTCGGAAATGTTTGGGACACGGGACTAGGAGGGATAAACTTTTCTGAAGTCTTCTTTGCTATCATTATTTTTTTATTATTTTTATTATTCAGGGGACTTTTTTCAAAAATTATTATTTCAAGACTGGAAAATTTTGTATCCAAAACTTCTAATAAATTTGACGGCAAACTAGTAGATGCTTTGGAGGGTCCAGTTAAATTCTTCCCACTAGTCATTGGTTTTTTTATTGCCACTAGCTATTTGAACTTTGAAGGAAAGTCATCTTTTTTGATAGAGAACTTGAATCGTTCTTTAATTACAGTTTTAATTTTTTGGTTTGTACATCAAATTGTTGAACCAATTTCTTTTCTGGTTAAAAAAATTGAAGATGTCTTGTCTAAAGATTTACTTAATTGGATATTAAGAGCTTTTAAAATCATCATCATCATTTTAGGTACAGCAGCCGTTCTTGAAGTTTGGGGTATTAAAATTGGTCCTGTTATTGCTGGTTTGGGTTTATTTGGTGTTGCGGTTGCTTTGGGCGCTCAAGATTTGTTCAAAAATTTAATTTCAGGCATTCTGGTACTAGTAGAAAAAAGATTTAAAGTTGGAGATTGGATAGAGGTCGAAGGAGTTATTGATGGGGTTGTAGAACAAATTGGTTTTCGTTCGACTGTTATTAGAAAGTTCGACAAATCTGTGGCTACCATTCCCAATTTTCAGTTTGCAGAAAAAGCAGTTATTAATAATTCCAAAACCACCAATCGAAGAATTGATTGGCTTATTGGCCTGGAGTACAGAAGCACTTCAGAGCAACTTGTAAATTGCAGAGATGGAATAGAAAAGCACATCAAAGCAAACCCTGATTTTTATATTTCCGATGACACCCCACTGACTGTTAAATTGAATCAGTTTTCAGCTAGCTCAATTGATATGCTTGTTCGCTGCTATACTAAAACCAATGATTACTATGAGCTGAACAATGTAAAAGATCATTTAATTATTGCGATCAAAGAAATAGTTGAAAAGAACGGTGCTTCTTTTGCTTTCCCATCACAATCTTTATATGTGGAAAAATTTGATAAATGAAATTAGCTTTTATTTTAATAGATAATATTTTTCAGCTGTACTTGTGGGTCGTTGTTATTAATGCGGTTATAAGTTGGCTAGTTGTTTTTAATATTATCAATACTTCTAATCGATTTATTCACAGTTTGATTGAAATTTCTTACACTTTAACAGAACCTCCTTTGAGATTAATAAGAAAAGCTATTCCTACCATCGCTACTATAGATTTTTCACCTGTTATCTTAATTTTGGCGCTACTCTTTATAAGAAATGCATTATTTGAATTATTTGCACCTTATTTATTTTAATGATTATTGACGGAAAAAAAATCGCAGAAAATCTTAGGATAAAATTAAAAAAAGAAATAGAGCAATTACCCGCATCGCAAATTAGACCTGGTTTAACAGTCATTTTAATAGGAGATGATTCAGCTAGTCAAATTTATGTTCGTAATAAAGAAAAATTTGCACAGGAAGTCGGAATTCGCTCAAAGATTTTGAAATTTGATAGCACCATAACAGAGCAAAATTTGATTAGTGAAATTCACAAACTAAACAGCGATACATCGGTTCATGGAATTCTAGTCCAGCTACCACTGCCCAATCATATTAATTCTAGAAAAATTATTAGCGAAATAGATCCCGGTAAAGATGTGGACGGTTTCCACCCGGTTAATGTCGGAAATCTTTCTGCAGGAAATGAAGCGCTAGTTCCTTGCACGCCTTACGGATGTTATCTTCTTCTAAAAGAGGTTGTTTCAGATCTGAGCGGGTTACACGCAGTTATTATTGGCAGATCCAATATTAATGGAAAGCCGATGGCTCAGTTATTATTAAAAGAAGATTGCACAGTTACGATTGCTCATTCCAAAACTAAAAATTTAAAACAACTTTGCTTGACAGCGGACATCTTGGTTGCAGCTGCTGGGAAAGCTCATATGGTCAAATCAGATTGGGTCAAGTCAGCTTGCGTTGTTATTGATGTTGGAATTAATCGTTTAGAAGAAAATGGAAATAAAAAAATTGTAGGCGATGTCGATTTTGAAAATATTAAAAATAAAGTCAAAGCAATCACGCCAGTCCCAGGAGGCGTTGGCCCTATGACTATTAGTTGTTTATTAAACAATACTTTTAAAGCCTATAAAAAAATTAACTCAATTTAGTCTTAATATAATTAGTGGTCGGGAGCGGCTCTTCGGTATAATTACCAGAAGAGCCCCCTTAAGAATGACCTTTCGGTCGAACTCATTTAGAAAAATGAGTTCTTTTTTGTTCTACTTTTAAAGGTATGTTTTACTTACCCTTCAAGTTTCAGGTGGTGACATTTATAGTCCTCCTCCACAAATTACTTTCTGCTCTTCTAATAAGAAATGCAAGTTACGTCCTTGCCTATGAAAAGTGAATTACTTGATAATAAAATCAGAGACTTATTTGATCTTTTTAAACTTAATAAATACCAGCATCACGCTTAAACACGCTTGAATAGCGGTTCTTTTTTTTAATTGTAAAAAAAAAATATTTTCTTGTTTGTTTTCAGTGTTTTAAATTTCTTTATTGTAACCTTTAAAAAGCGTAGAATTTTTTAAATTTTTTTTGACAAAAACTTTTCCCACAAATATTAAATTTATTATTTTCGAAGCAGTCGACAATGCTTTTGAATGAAATTTTCTACATTTTTTTTATCAAATGTTTTGTTTTCTTCAAAAGAAACTTTTTTTAGAGAGTAGGCTTTGCTTTTTGACTGTCTTGAGTAGACGGTAATATTCCCTTTGTATAAAGCTAATTTAATAGATCCATTTACCTGGTTACGCTTTTTATCAATTAGCTTTTGTAGCTTGTATCGCTCGTTAGAAAACCAGTAACCATTATAGATTAGCTCGGCATATCGAGACATAATTAAATCTTTCTCGTGCATAGTTTCCTTGTCTAAAGTGATAGATTCCATTGCTCGATGACCAAACATTAAAACAGTTCCGCCTGGTGTTTCATAAACACCGCGAGACTTAATTCCTATAAATCGATTTTCCACAAGATCCACTCTTCCAATTCCATTTTTTCCAGCAATGTCATTCAATTTTCTTAATAACTTTGCGGGAGAAAGTTTTTTATTATTTAAAGAAATTGGGTCTCCATTTTTATATCCTATCGTCACGTAGGTAATTTTATTGGGAGCTTTTTGCGGAGAAACTGTTCTTTGAAAAATAAATTCAGGAGCTGGTTTTTTTGGGTCTTCTAAAACTTTTCCCTCCGTGGATGTGTGATAAAGGTTGTCATCAACAGAAAAAGGAGGAGCCCCTTTTTTATCTTGAGGTACAGGAATATTGTTTTTTTTAGCATACTTAATTAAATCGCTTCTTGATGCAAAATCCCAATCTCTCCAAGGAGCTATTATTTTTATTTTTGGATTAAAATAATAGTAGCCCAACTCAAAACGAACCTGGTCATTACCTTTGCCAGTGGATCCATGTGAAACCGCCTGTGCTTTAAATTTTTTTGCAACTTCAATCTGTCTCTTTGCTATTAGCGGTCTTGCGATCGAAGTTCCGAGCAAATACATTCCTTCATACAAGGCATTTCCACGTATCATAGGAAACACGTAATCCTTTACAAAAACTTCCTGCAAATCTTCTATGATTATTTTTTTAACCCCAAGTCTTTTTGCATTTCGCAAAATCTTTTTTCTATCTATGTCTTGTCCTAAATCTGCTGTGTAACAAATAATTTCAGAACCATACTTCTCTTGAAGCCATCTCAGGATTACAGACGTATCCAAGCCACCAGAGTAAGCTAAAACTATTTTATCTATTTTTTGCATTTATTTTTTGCAGAATTATATGCATCTGTGAATCCTAGCAAGGAATAAGTATCTGTAGTTTTGTTGCCTCTTGCTGAAATTCCAATAACTTTTGCATCATTTTTCTTTTTCATTAAGTTAATCAACTTAATTTCTTGGTCTTTAGTTGTTAGCCAAGCAAAGTTTTCAGAAGACTCAAACTTAAAATTAACATCTTCAATGGTTACATCTATTTTGGCATCTTTTTTATATGGATAACCACCCGTAACACTAGCTTCATCTTGAATATTGTTTTTTGTTCTAAATGTCACAAACATCCGGGCTTCTGCTCGGTTAAGATTTTGGGGCTCTTTTTTGGTTGGCTGGGATAAGGCAAAGCAAATAAGTTCTTTGCCTTCCTGGGTAAAATGAGATTCCCAGTTTTTAAATTTACCCACTACTTTAATAGCTGCAAAACTTTGTCCACCGAATAGTAGCGAAACACAAATAAAGAAAATAAATTTTTTTAAGGACATGGATTTGAATAAATTAGTTGAACATTGTTAATATCTTTTATTACTTCTTCATCTAAGTTTAAAGACATACTGTCAATATTGGTTTTAAGTTGCTCCATCGTGGTTGCGCCAATTATTACAGAAGAAACAAATTCCTGTATTTCACAAAATTTAATTGCCATTTGGCAAGGGTTTAAACCATGTTTTTTAGCTACCTCGTGATATTTTTTGGCAGCAGCTTCAGCATTCAACGTTTTGTATCTGGGGTACCTGTGTCCAAATAAATCCATCCGGCTACCTTTGGGCATTTTTCCATCAAAATATTTTCCACTCAAAATTCCACTGGCTAAAGGAGAGTAGGCCAATAAACCAACTTGTTCACGAATAGAAATCTCTGATAGACCAACCTCAAAACTTCTGTTCAAAAGATTGTAAGGGTTTTGAATAGAAACTATTTTGGTCATGTTTTTTTCAGAAGCAATTTTTATAAATTGACTAGCACCCCAAGCAGTTTCGTTAGAAAGGCCGATGTGTCGTATTTTTCCTTTTTTAACTAACTGGTCTAGAATCGATAAAGTTTCCTCAATTTCTATGACATCGTCAGTTTCTGAATGCTCATACTCCAAGCCACCAAACACATTGATAGGACGATCTGGCCAATGTAGCTGGTACAGATCAACACAATCTATCTGTAAATTCTTTAAAGTTCTATCCAAGGCAAATTCAATTTGGCTTTGATCTAATCTCGTTTCTATGCCGCCGTCACGAAACCATTTCATTCCAGACCGGCCAACAACTTTGTCGGCTATAATTATTTTGTCTCTAACTTTTCTGCTTTTAACCCACAGACCTAAAATTCTGCTAGTAGCTCCTTGAGTTTCTTTGGAAGGAGGTACAGGATATAATTCTGCACTATCAAAGATATTAATCCCCTTTTCAAAAGCGTAGTCCATTTGCTCAAAAGCTTCTTCCTGAGAATTTTGCTCTCCCCACGTCATGGTTCCCAAAGCTATAGTGCTTATTTTAAGTTCTGAGTTACCTAGTTTTTTGTAATTCATTTTTATAATTAATACTCTTAATCGATTCTACCAAAGTTTGTACAAAACTGTAGTTTTAGTTTATTAAACTATTGACCATTATGGATGTAGCAAATTTTATTGACACCTCGCAACTTATTATTTTATTTCAAATTATTTTAATTGATTTGGTATTGGCAGCCGATAACGCAATTATTATTGGAATGATCGCCTCGTCTTTTCCTGCCAAACTCAGAAAAAAAATTTTAGTTTGGGGTGTGGTGGGAGCAGTGATTGCTCGAGTTATATTTGCATTAATGGTTGCTTGGTTATTACAATTTGATGGGCTCAAATTAATCGGTGGAATAATATTGCTTTGGGTTTGCTATCGTCTTTATAAAGATGTGGTTCAAAATAAAAATAAGCAAACCAGTCATTCTAAAGTCCGCAAAAAAAAGCTAAATTTTTTCGGAGCAGTAATGACAATTCTTATAGCTGATTTAAGTTTGAGTTTAGACAATGTGCTGGGTGTTGCCGGGGCAGCCAAAGACCATTTTGGTCTGCTAGTATTCGGATTGTTACTTTCAATTATTATGATGGCTACTATGGCTAACTTAATTTCAAAATGGGTTAAAAACCATTCTTGGATAGCTTGGTTAGGTCTTCTGGCAATTTTTATTGTAGCTGTTCAGTTAATTTTGGCAGATAAAGCAATTCTTGCTTCTTTTATTTATTATATAAAATCAATGTTTCTTTAAAGGTCTTGAAATTGCCTAATTTAATAGTCATATTGTGAGCTAATTAATTAATATAATTAATACAAAAAAGGAAAATATGAATTTAAATAATCGAATTAATACAATTAGATCTGCAACCACCAGATCTGAAGCGGTCAATGAAGGCTTAAGAACCTATATGCTGTCCGTTTATAATTTTATGGGTTCAGGAGTTCTTTTAACCGGGCTTATATCTTTGCTATTTTTTAAATTGGCAGTCATCACAGACACGGCGGGAAACATTACTGGATTTACAGCCTTAGGAAATGCAATGTACAATTCGTCTTTAATGTGGGTCGTTGCTTTGGCTCCACTTGGAATAGTTATGTACATGAGTTTTGGCATTAACAGCATGAGCAGCTCTAGAGCTCAAACTGTTTTCTGGATTTTTGCAGCACTAATGGGAGCGTCTCTTTCATCTATTTTTGTTCAGTATACCGGAACTAGTATTGCCAGAGTTTTTTTTATTACAGCGGGAACTTTTGGAGCAATGAGTCTTTACGGCTATACAACAAAAAAAGATTTAACAGCCCTTGGTTCTTTTTTAATGATGGGACTTATAGGAATTATTATTGCTTCTGTAGTTAATATTTTCTTAAAATCATCAGCAATGCATTTTATTATTTCTATTTTAGGAGTTTTGATTTTTGTAGGTTTGACTGCATATGATACTCAAAAAATAAAAAATATGTATCTTGCTAGCGATGGCAATGAAGTTATGAGCAAAAAAGCAATAATGGGTGCTCTGACATTGTACTTAGACTTTATTAATTTATTTATAATGTTGCTTAGACTTTTTGGTCAAAGAAGATAATTCATTAACAAATTTTATAATCAAGGCCTTCAAATTAAATTTTGGAGGCCTTTTTTATTGCTAGTTATTTAACTAGTTTTAATTTTTTTTTGTTGATGACTTGCAGGATATTTTTTAATTCTCCTGATTTTTTTAGAATAGCACCAGACTGATCCTGTATAGAAAATTTTTCATTTTTATTCTTAGCGTTTAAGTTTTTAACAATTTGGTAGAGAGGATTTTCAGTGGCTCTCCTATAAATATTGAATCCAACAATATTTTTATTAATAAAAATAGCGTAATCTTTCCACTCCCCGACAGAGACCATAAAGCCGTATAGATTTAAGATTTCACCTAATTCTTTTTTATTAAAAAATTTTTCTTCTTCGAATTTTTGGTTATGAATGACTTTGTATTGAAACATTAATTATCAATTTTATATTTATTAATTATAGAAACTTGGAATACTGTAAAAATAATTGTAATCGGTAACATACCAAATACTTTAAATTGAACCCACAGATCCTCACTTTGAGTTCTCCAAACCACCTCATTTAAGATTGCTAAAAAAATAAAAAAATAGATCCAGCGGTTTGTTAAAATGTTCCAGCCTTCTTCTGCTAATTTTAAACTTTCTCCCAGAACCTTTTTTAATAGAGATGTTTTTAAAATTAACTGCCCATACAACAAGACCAAGGCAAACATTAAGTTGATGATGGTTGGCTTCATGTAGAAAAATGTTTTGTCATTAAAGTAAATGGCTAGACCACCAAATCCGGCTACTAAAATTGCACCAATTAAAGGCATTGCCGGTATTCTTTTCTCTGTTAAATATATGGCTATTACCGATATGGCAGTGGCTATAATTAATGGGATAATTGCTTCTTCCATCCCATATTTTTTGTAAAATATATAAAAAATTAGCAATGGACCAAAATCCGTAATAAATTTAATTAATGATTTATTCATGAAAAAAAACTTTATTCTTTTTTGTATATTATTCAACTTTGTAACACAAAACGTGTCCGCAAAAGAATATGATTATGATGTTTATGGTTTAAATTTTCGATTTATGAAGATTAAATTCTCAAACATCAACAATAGCGAATTTAAAACAGACATAGAAAGCAAAAGTTTTTTAAATTTTTTTTACCATTTTAAGGGAGTGGGTATTACCCAAAATCAACCAAGAGGTGCAACTTATAATTTTGCTTATGAAAAAAAAGATAAACAAAGATCAACTACGGTTATTTTTAAAGATCTCACAGTTATTCAAAATTTTTCAAAACCAGAAAGAAAGAAGAAAAACAATATAGTGCCTGTGGCAAAAAAAGATTTAGAAAATGTTGTGGATCCGCTAACTGCTATCCAGCAATTAATTTTTGAACAAAGCAACAAGCTCAATTGCAATAAAAAACAAAAAGTATTTGATGGTTCGAATGTTTTTTATTTGCAACTATCCCAATCTGACAAAGACGACTACATTATTAATTCTTCCAAACTCATTTACAAAAAGCCTATGCAAAAATGCAGACTTACTTACAAGGTAGTTTCCGGACACGAAGTAGAAGATGAGGAAAAATTAAATAAGAAGTATGTGGATATTTTTTATGGAAAACAAAATAAAATCTTTTTTCCTTATTTTTTGACTACCAAATCAACAGTTACTCTCGAAATGTTCCTAAAATAAACTATTTAATACTTGATTAATTTTGGATCATAACTATCTTAAGATTATTAATGCAGCCTAAACAATTAAAAAAAGCAAAGTTTTCAATTGGGGAAGTGGTCAGACACCGTTTATTCGAATTTAGAGGAGTGATCTACGATGTCGATTTTCAATTTAATAATTCAGACGAATGGTATCAATCAATTCCTAAAGATGCCCGTCCAAGAAAAGACCAGCCTTTTTATCATTTGTTAGCTGAAAATGATGAGATTACATATGAAGCGTATGTCTCCGAACAAAATTTGGTATTAGACGATAGAAATGACCCAATTGCCCATCCTTTAGTTAATGAGATTTTTAAAGGAAAGACTAAAGACGGCCTGTATCGTAGACTAACCAACTAGCCCCCAAGACTGCCTCAAATCCAACAAGATTAGCACAATTAACCGACAGATTGTCCGGATATTTAATATGCATTGTCTGGCTTGGATTGATTTGTCCCAAAATCTCCCCCTCCAAGTCAGACAGACTTTGTCACATTTCTTCTCTTTTTTTTTGTATATAATCCCAACCCTAATGTTTGGTTTATTTCAGTTAAAAAAAATTTTTCAGTTAAGTGACAACTTTTTTTATTGGTTAAAAATTACTTTTCTTTCCATTATTATATTTGGATTAATTTTGTCATTGTTTGTATCCCCCAAAGATTATTTGCAAGGAGATACCGTTCGCATTATGTACGTGCATGTTCCTTCGTCATGGCTCACACTAATGATTTTCTCTGCAATTGGAATTTGTTCGCTTATTACTTTAATTTTTAAAATTAGAATTTTTACTATTTATGCAAAAAGCTTGGCACCTATAGGTTTTACTTTTTCTTTAATTTCTATTTTTACTGGATCTTTGTGGGGCCAGCCTACATGGGGAACTTTTTGGACGTGGGATGCAAGACTAACCTCCATGCTATTGTTGGTTTTTTTTTATATTTTTTATATTTTAAGTTGGAACCTAATAAAAAATTTTTTTACTGCTGAAAAATATTCATCCATTATAGCGATTGTTGGATTGGCTAATATCCCTGTTATCAAATTCTCAGTTGATTGGTGGAATACATTACATCAGCCAGCCAGCATTACATTGACCCAATCGCCGGCAATTCACGCTTCTATGCTAACCCCTCTGTTAATTATGTTTCTTGGCTTTTCATTATTTTCCTTATTTATTTTTTTTATTCGTTACAAAACAGAGATTTTGAAATTAAAGAAGAACAAGCTTAACAATATATTGAAATAAAAATTATATAATGCGCCCTACTACAAAAAAAAGATTAAGTTATTTTTTGATATCCACCGTTGTTTTTTTAATTGTGGGGAGATTTGTTTTAAATTCTTTGCAGGGCAATACGGTGTATTTTTTCTCGCCAAGCGAACTGACCTTGCTGAGTGAAAAACCTAATGGCTTAATTAGAGTTGGTGGCCTAGTTAAAGAACAATCTATTCAAGAAAAACAAAAAGAAGCTATTTACACTTTTGTAATTACAGATTTAAAAAATGATATTTACGTAGAATATAAGGGTCTATTGCCAAATTTATTTCAAGAAGGAAAGGGTGCAGTAGTCGAGGGCTTGCTAAAAGATAAAAAATTTTTAATAGCTCAAAAAATCTTGGCTAAGCACGATGAAAACTATATGCCACCGGAAGTAGCAGAAGCATTAAAAAAAAGCGGTAATTGGAATAAAAAGTATGGTCAGTAATCTTGGTTTTGTTAGTTTGGTATTTGCACTTATTCTCAGTCTATTAATTGTAGTTTTGTTTTTAAAGCATAGCTTTTTAAAGAGTTCTCTTAACCATGAAAATTTTATTTTATTTTATAATATTAGTTTTTTTTTAATCCTTTCTTCTTTTGCCCTGCTGGTTGTTTCTTTTGTTCTTTCCGATTTTTCTATCATTTCTGTTTATGAGAATTCACACACAGACAAGCCACTATTTTATAAAATTTCTGGCACCTGGGGCAATCATGAGGGAAGTATACTTTTGTTTATATTGGTTATTTCTTTGTATGGTTTTTTATTTTCTTTATTCTCTAAGCATTTAAATTCTCGATTAAGAGCAGCCACTATTTTTTTCCAAAGCATTATCCAATTTATCTTTTTATCTTTCTTAATCTTTACCTCTAACCCATTTGAAAAAATTTTTCCCATACCAATCCAGGGGTTGGGACTGAACCCTATTTTGCAGGATCCGCTACTGGCCATACACCCTCCCTTTTTGTACCTAGGGTATGTTGGTTTTTCTTTGGTGTTCAGTTTGCTTTTGGCCGGTCTTATTTCTAATCAATACAATTCAAATTGGGCAGCCATAGCCAAACAATGGGTTTTTTTGCCATGGACTTTTTTAACTTTCGGAATTGGCTTGGGGTCTTTTTGGGCATACTACGAATTGGGTTGGGGTGGCTATTGGTTCTGGGATCCAGTTGAGAATGCCTCCTTGATGCCATGGGTAGCATCTACTGCTTTAATCCACTCTATTTTGGTAATGGAAAAAACCAAAAAACTTTTTAATTGGACTGCAATTTTAGCAATTTTAACATTCGTATTAAGTTTGTTTGGAACTTTCTTAGTCAGGTCTGGAATTTTAAATTCAGTCCATGCATTTGCAAACGACCCACAGCGGGGACTTTTTATATTGTTAATTATTTCTATTATTACTTTTATCGCCTTGGTAATTTATATTCTGAAATCTTCCAAACAACCGGGGGATAACAATGGCTTTATTTTGTTTAGTCGTGAATTTTCAATTTTAATAAATAATTACCTATTAATATTTGCTTTAACAGTAATAATCATTGGAACGACCTATCCTATATTGTTGTCAGTATTTTTAGGTGAAAGCATCTCTGTTGGACCCCAGTATTACAATACTATTCTGGCTCCTTTCGTTTTTGTTTTTTTAATTTTAATGGCAATGGGCCCGTATATGAAATGGTCTAATAATTCACTTTATTTATTTAAAAATAAATTTATTGGTTTTCTTGTACTGTCGCTTATCGCGACAGTTATTTTTAGTCTTGTTCTAAAAAAACAAAATTTCATTTTTTTATTAGGAGTCTTGTGTTCTCTCTACTTAATTATTTCAGTTCTGTACGAAGGATTCTATTTCAAAAATATTAAAGCGAGAAATTTAAATTTTGCTAGATTGTGCGCACACGCTGGTTTTGGTTTGTTAATACTATCCATTACTTTAAATCACTTTTTTTCTAAAGAATTTACTACTAAAATTAATCTCGGAGATTCTGCTTCTTATCAAGATTTTAAAATTAAATTTTCCAACTCATCTTCCAAACAAGAAAAAAATTATCAAGAACTTTTTGGTGAGTATGAAATACAAAGAAACAAAGAAACGATTGTCTTAAATCCAAGTATTAGAAAGTATAGCCAACCACCGCAATTTACTTCAGAGACGAGTATTAAAAGCGACTGGCTTAGTGATTTTTATATTGCGATGGACTATTCAAGTGACCCATCCACTGGGATAGGAATAAGGTTTTATTATAATTATTGCATCAGATTAATCTGGGCAGGATTTATTTTAATTACAATCGGTGGTCTTTTAAGTTTTGTTCAGAGGCGAAATGAAAAATCAATTTAAAGTAGCAATTTTATTATTATCATTCATTTTATTTTTTACGGTATTTTATTATGCATTAAAATCCAACACCAAAAATAACCCCCAAGTCATGGTTGGTACCAAGCTACCAGCTATAGAGCTTCTTTCTCTTTCAGATCAAGGAAAAAAAATTATTCTACCAACGATTAATAAAGATAAATTTTATTTAATAAATATTTGGGCCTCTTGGTGTGTTCCCTGCAAAGAAGAGCATCACCTCCTAATGAAATTAAAAAACGAAAAACAAATTAAAATTTTTGGAATTAACTACAAAGACTCAAAACCAAATGCGGTTTCTTTTTTAGAAGATTTGGGAAATCCATTCTATTATGTGGGAGTAGATTCGGACGGGAAAAATTCTATTGAGATAGGAGCTTACGGAATTCCAGAAACTTACATTATTAACTCAAATGGCATTATCGTCTTTAAACATGTTGGACCAATAAACAGTGTTATTTATGAAACTATTGTTAAAATCTTAAAATGAAAAATTTATTTTTTTTATTTGCTTTTTGTTTGGCTATTTCATTGCAGCCTGCATTTGCCTCGCAAGAACGTGAAGTTGAAATTTATAAAAACATTAGATGCTTGGTGTGTCAGGGGCAGTCCCTTAACGATTCCAATTCTGATTTTGCAAATGATCTAAAAAAAATTATTAAAAAAAAAATTGACCAAAAAGAAAATGATCAACAAATATACCAATACTTAGTAGAGCGTTATGGTGATTGGATTTTATTTGACCCTCCGCTCAAAAAATCGACATTACTATTGTGGCTGACGCCCCTACTGGTTATGATGATTTGTCTATTTTTTTTGTTCAGAAAAACGACCTACAAAACAGCAAAAGCTGATTCAACCCTAAAAAGTAAGGGTAATTAAGCTTATATTAAAAAGGCTAATTCACTGTATTTTTTTACTTACATTTATTATAAATAAGCCAAGTAAATTATGAAAAAATTAAGCAAACTAATATTTTGTCTTTTGCTAATGGGAACAGTTGGCTCCAAAGCTGGAGAGCTAACAGGGTCTGTTGGAAATTTTGACTATAGCGACAAAGGCAAAAGTGCCTCAATGTTTGATTTAACATATGCATTCACAGAAAGTAATGTGGAATCACCAATTGGCGTTATTAAGCCGGTTATGGGAACTTTTTTTACGCAAGATTCTGCTGTCATGGCTTATGCAGGAGCAAAGATCGATTACAAATTAGGAATGTTTGTCATAACTCCAAGCTTTACTCCGGGATTTTATTCCAAAGGTAACGGAAAAGATTTGGGAAATGTTTTGGAATTTAAATCTCAAGTAAATATAGGATTAGATTTGGGTAAAGATTCTATATTGGCGGTTGGATATAATCACGTATCAAACGCTAGTCTTGGAGATAAAAATCCAGGAGCGAATAGTTACTCTTTTAATTTTTCAAAACAGTTTTAATTCCCCATGAAACTCAGCGACTGTTTTAATGTCGATGATTTTAGAAAACTAGCTAAAAAAAATTTACCTTCCCCTATATTTCATTACATTGATGGAGGAGCAGATGACGAGGTTACTTTAAAACGTAACACCAGCTCTTTTGATAGTTGCGATCTTATTCCTTCAGTTTTAACAGATGTAAGCAAAGTAGACTTGTCGACAACTGTATTGGGACAAAAAATAGATTTTCCTCTTTTTTTATCTCCAACAGCTATGCACCAAATGTATCATCATGAAGGAGAAGCGGCCACTGCAAGAGCAGCTGAAAAGTTTGGTACTTTTTTTAGTCTCTCAACCATGGCAACAACAAGTATTGAAGAAGTATCATCCCTTTCAAGTGGACCAAAAATGTTTCAACTGTATATTCATAAAGATCAGGGGTTAACAGACAATCTAATAGAGCGATGTAAAAGTTCAGGGTTTAAGGCAATGTGTTTAACAGTAGATACAATTGTTGCAGGAAATAGAGAAAGGGATCACAGAACAGGATTCACAACTCCACCGTCTTTAACTTTGTCTAGCTTGCTAAGTTTTGCGATGCACCCTTCTTGGAGTTTGCAATATTTATTTGGAAAGAAATTTAAATTAGCTAACATTGCTCATATGACAAGCAAGGGTAGCAGCATTGAAATGTCCATCATGGATTATATTAATCAACAATTTGATACGACCATGAATTGGAAGCATGCCGAATATGCTATAAAAAAATGGAATGGCCCCTTTGCTTTAAAAGGAATTATGTCAGTAGAGGATGCAAAAAAAGCAGTTGATATTGGGGCAACGGCAATAATGATATCCAATCATGGCGGAAGACAACTTGATGGATCTAGAGCACCCTTTGATCAATTAGAAAAAATCGTAGATGCGGTTGGAGATAAAATAGAGGTTATTTTAGATGGTGGAATTAGAAGAGGAACGCACGTATTAAAAGCATTAGCTTTAGGAGCAAAAGCTTGCTCAATGGGCAAAGCTTATTTATATGGACTTAGTGCAGGAGGTCAGCCAGGAGTAGAACGATTGATTGGAAGATTAAAAGACGAAATTCAAAGAGGGATGACTTTAATGGGCTGTCGGTCTGTTAAAGAATTAACCAAAGACAAAATTTCTTTTAGATAATTTATATGAAGATAGCTGAAAATTTTTATAGATTAGGAACGGAGTCCGCTTTTGTAGTTCTTGCAAAAGCAAAAAAACTAGAGTCAGAAGGAAAAGAAATAATTAACCTTGGAATTGGTCAGCCAGATTTTAGAACCCCACAGCACATTGTGGATGCTGGCAAAAAAGCCTTAGAAGATGGGCATCATGGCTATACGGCTGCCAACGGAACCTTGGAATTAAGACAGAGTGTGTGTGCACATATTAAAAGAATGTATTCAGCAACCATCGATCCATCCAGAGTGCTAATTACTCCTGGAGGAAAACCAACTATGTATTTCGCAATAATGCTTTTTGGCGAACCCGGTGCAGAGATTATTTATCCAGAACCAGGATTTCCCATTTATGAATCTATGATTAATTATTCCGGAGCTAAAGCAGTTCCGATGTATTTGTCAGATAAAAATAATTTTTCATTTAACTGCAAAGAAGTTCTTTCATTGATTAATGATAAAACGAGACTATTGATTTTAAATAATCCACAAAATCCTACGGGCGGACTCATTCCCAAAGAACAAATTGATGAGCTTGTGGAAGGTTTAAAAAAATATCCTCATGTGGCTATTATGAGCGATGAAATTTATAGCAGACAGATTTATGATAATAAAAAAATGCCTTCTTTTTTTTATTACCCAGAATTATATGACCGACTTATTGTTCTAGACGGTTGGAGCAAAACATATGCAATGACAGGATGGAGATTGGGCTGGAGTGTTTGGCCTGAGCAATTTATTGAGCCTGTAACTAGAATGGCTATTAATAGTTATTCATGTGTTTCAGCAGCCAACCAAGTTGCAGCAATGGCAGCACTGGATGGACCACATGACTTTCTAGACGACATGATGGAGAAGTTTGACAAGAGAAGAAAATTAATTGTCGATGGCTTGAATTCTATTGATGGCATTACATGCAATAATCCAGGAGGAGCTTTTTACGTTTTCCCCAATATAAGTGGAACCGGTTTAAACGGATCACAGTTCGCCGAGAAGTGCTTGTATGAAGCTGGCGTTGCAATTGTTCCAGGAACTAGTTTTGGAAAATCAGCTAATGATTTTGTGCGTTTTAGTTTTGCAAATTCTTATGAAAATATCGAGAAAGCATTAGAAAAAATTAAAAAAATTCTTTAGTTTGTCCAAACTAAATACTTAATTAGCTGTAAAAAGTATTAAATTTATTATAGTTTTAGAGCATGTCTTTAATTATGCCAGCACCAGATCAGGTGACTTTAGATAAGTCCGAAACTATTATTAGCGATTTAAAAAAAATTTCAAAAAACGTTCTTTCGGAAGAAGAGGAAAAAGCTGCCTACGAAACGGATGGTTTAAGTATACATCGACAAAGACCCATAGTGGTTGTGTTGCCAGAAACAACGGAAGAGGTGAGCAAGGTTTTAAAGTATTGCTACGATCATAATATCAAGGTTGTACCTAGGGGCGCCGGAACAGGTTTGTCCGGAGCAGCACTTCCATTGAAAGATTCGGTACTCGTTGGCTTGGGAAAATTTAATAAAATTTTAGAAATAGATTTTGAGAACCGATGTGTGGTTACTCAGCCAGGTGTTACCAACTTAGCAATTACCGGAGCAGTTCAGCACGAGGGTTTTTATTATGCCCCAGATCCATCTAGTCAATTAGCATGCTCCATAGGAGGGAATATATCAACCAATGCTGGAGGAGTTCACTCCTTAAAATATGGTGTTACGACAAATAATGTTCTTGGAGTCGAGATGGTTCTAATTGACGGAGCAATTATTCGTTTAGGAGGAAAAAATTTAGATTCAGAAGGCTATGACTTATTAGGAATTGTTACTGGCTCCGAAGGGCTGCTAGGCGTGATTACTGAAATAACTGTTAAAATTTTAAAAAAACCACAGTCTGTCCGAGCAGTATTAATAGGTTTTAATACAAATGATGATGCCGGAAATTGCGTAGCAGATATCATAAGTGCTGGAATTATTCCTGCTGGCATGGAGATTATGGATAAACCCTTAATTATCGCAACCGACAATTTTGCAAAAGCGGGATACCCAAGAGATGTTGAAATATTATTAATTGTTGAACTGGATGGAACGGAATCAGAAGTGGGAACTTTGATAGGCAGAGTTTTGGAGATAGCAAAAAAAAACAATGCTTCTTACAATAGAGCAAGCGAAAGCGACGAAGAAAGACTTCGTTTTTGGAAAGGAAGAAAAGCAGCCTTTACCGCTTTAGGTGTTATTTCTCCAGACTATATTTGTATGGATGGATCGATACCAAGAAAAAAATTAGGAAACGTACTAAACGAAATAGCTCGCTTATCTCAAAAATATGGTCTAGCCGTAGCAAACTGTTTCCACGCAGGAGATGGTAATTTGCATCCTTTAATTATGTTCGATTCAAATAATGCAAAAGAATTAAAAAAAGCAGAATCTTTTGGTGCAGATATTTTAAAGTATTGCGTTAAGGTCGGAGGCGTTCTTACGGGTGAGCATGGAGTTGGAATAGAGAAGCGAGATTTGATGTGTGAGATGTTTAATAATGACGATATTCAACAACAATTGAACCTTAAAAAAGCTTTTGATGAGAAAAGTCTTTTGAATCCAGGAAAAGTTTTTCCAATTTTACATAGATGTGCTGAAGAAGGCAGAGTTCATGTTCATAAAGGAAGAACAAAATTTCCAAACTTGCCAAGATTTTAATGTCCGAGACTTACTGTCCAAATAATCAGGAAGAAATCTCTCAATTTATTTATGATTCTTATGAATTGAATAAACCTATAGAAATTACCACTCTCAATTCAAAACCTATTGGCCGTAGTATTCAATGTTCGCAAACACTAGACCTAAGAAAAAATAGCGGAATCATAGAATACCTCCCGGAGGAACTTTATATCAAAGTTAAAGCTGGGACACCCTTGATTGATATTTTAGAACTTCTAAAAACAAAAAACCAAACTCTTGGATTTGAGCCGGTTGATCTGGGCTACTTGTATAGCGGGAAATCAAATTATGGATCTGTAGGTGGTGTCGTATCTTGCAACTTATCAGGACCAAGAAGATTTAAATCTGGAGCACTAAGAGATCATCTATTAGGATTTACAGCGGTCAATGGAAAAGGAGAGTGTATTAAGTCCGGGGGCACAGTGGTCAAAAATGTTACAGGTTATGATCTAAGTAAATTATTGGCAGGTTCTTATGGAACACTTTCTGTTTTGACAGAGCTAATTCTAAAAGTAGTTCCACAGCCAGAATATGGAGAAACTTTTATTTTGTACGGTCTTAGTCCGCAAAAAGCTCTGGAAGCTTTTTCCAAAGCAATGAAAACTTCTCTAGAGATATCTGGTGCATGCCACTATTCTAAAAATAGCATAAATTTTCTTCGTTTAAATGATGTAGACAATTCAAAATCAGTGACAGCATTGCGAGTGGAGGGAACCAAAAAATCAGTCCAGGAAAGAATTGAGAGTCTCAATAAAATTTTTCCAGAGGTAAAAGAAAAAACAATTCTAGAAATTTATCAATCTGATTTATTTTGGAAAATTACAGCTAACCTTGAATGCTTTAATAATTCTCAAAACTTAATCGCAAAGATTTCATTGCCACCAACAGAAACTAATAGTTTTATAAATCAGTTTTGCGAAGAAGAAATGCTAGGAATTAACAATAGATATTTCGTGGAGTGGGCTGGAGGATTGGTTTTTCTTGAAATTAAAGATTTAGATCCTTCTTATTTAATTTTAGAAAAAATTAAGAAATTCTGCAAAGAAAAAGGCTGTCACATTACAATTATTAAGGCTAATGCGACTTTTAGAAGGACTGGTTTCTTCATCTCTAGTTCAGACGCAAATGTCAAAATTTTAACATCCAAAATTAAACACAGCTTTGATCCAAAAGGTATTTTAAATCCAGGAAAAATATATGCAGGTAGCTAATGCAAACTAATTTTACTAAAAAACAATTAGAAGACCCGGAGATAAAAAATACCGAGGGGATTTTGAGAAAATGTGTGCATTGTGGAATGTGCAACGCTACATGCCCAACTTTTCAAGTGTTGGGTGATGAGCTGGATGGTCCAAGAGGTCGAATTTATCTTATCAAAGACATGATCGAAAATAATAAAACTCCAACAGAGAAAGTGGTGAAACATATAGACAGGTGCTTATCCTGTTATGCGTGCATGACCACCTGTCCTTCAGGAGTAAATTATATGCATATCATAGACCACGGAAGAAATTATATTGAAAGAAATTTTAAAAGATCTTTTTTTGATAGGCTTATTAGAAATGTTCTTTCTTATGTTTTGCCAAGAGCCAATGTTTTTTTATTTCTTGGGTGGATAACAAGAATTGTAAAGCCCCTTTCTTTTTTAATGCCTGGAAAAATTAAAGACATGATCGCTTTGATGCCAACTAGCTTTCCAAAGTCAGTATTAAAAAATAAAAATGTTTACAAGCCAAAAAACAAAGTGGTTGCCAGGGTTATTTTGCTAACTGGTTGCGTACAAAAAGTAATCTCACCGCAGATCAATGAATCAACAATAAATATTTTAAATCGACATGGGGTGGAAGTATATGTTGCAAAAGAAGCGGGTTGTTGTGGTTCATTAAACCATCATTTAGGAAAAGAAGAATTGGCCAAGCAATCTTTTATAAAAAATATTAATGCCTGGTACGATATTTGCCAAAAAAAACCAATAGACGCGATCTTGGTCAATACATCCGGATGTGGAACCACCCTTAAAGATTACGGGTTTATTTTTGCAAACCATCCAGACAAAGAACTTAGTAAAAAAGCAAAAGTAATTTCAGAGATGTCAAAAGACATCACGGAATATTTGGGAAAAAATATTAAATTAAATTTTGTAGGAGAGAAACAGTCGCATAAAATAGCCTACCATTCTGCATGCTCTATGCAGCACGGTCAAAAAGTTCATCAACAACCAATAGATCTACTGAAGCAAAGTGGACACGAGATTCTAGAAATACCAGATGGTCATTTGTGTTGCGGATCTGCTGGTACATATAACTTATTACAGGGAAAGATGGCTAAAGAGCTGCTGGATAGAAAAGTAACCAATATCAACAAAGTAAAGCCAGACTTTATTGCAGCCGGTAACATTGGATGCATAACTCAAATTGCATCAGGAACATCCGTTCCAATTGTGCACACGATAGAGTTGTTAGATTGGTTTACAGGTGGTAACAAACCAAAAGAAATAAATTACTCATGAAAAAAATATTAGTTACTAGAAATTTATTACAAGATAACGAGACAAGAGTTGTTAATACATTTAAAGCAAAGTTAAATAAGGAGGATAAAGTTTTGTCCTCAGAGCAAGTAATTGATTTATCCAAAGATTGCGATGGCATCCTCTGTGTTGGAGGAAATAAGTTTGATAAAGAAATTATTAACAAGCTTTCACCAAGTGTAAAAATTATAGCAAATTATGCAGTGGGCTATAACAATGTCGATATAGATGCAGCTAGAGCTAAAGGAATTGTAGTAACCAATACTCCCGAAGTATTAACCGATTCAACAGCGGATGTTTCCATTTTGCTTTTGCTGGGAGCATCAAGAAGAGCTTACGAAGGAAGAAAAGCTGCTGAGAATCAAAATTGGGTTTGGTCCACCAGTCTTTTACTCGGTAAGCAAATGTCTAACCGAAAATTAGGAATTCTTGGAATGGGTAGAATCGGCAGGGCAGTAGCTCAACGAGCAAAGGGATTTGGGATGGAAATTCATTATCACAATCGAAGCAGATTATCCTCAGAACTGGAAAACGGGGCAACCTATCACCCGGATGTAAAATCTCTTTTTGCTCAAAGTGAATTTTTATCTATTAATTGCCCAGCAACTTCAGAGACAGTGAACTTGCTAAATGAGGAAACTATCAAATTTCTGCCAGATAAAGTGGTGGTAGCAAACGCTGCAAGGGGCGATGTAATTAATGATGACGCGATGATTAAAGCCATGAAGAGCGGAAAAGTTTTTGCCCTAGGTCTAGATGTATACAATGGAGAACCTAAAATTAATGAAGAGTATTTAAAATTAGATAATCTTTTTTTATTGCCACACTTAGGAAGCGCAACCAAGAGAACAAGAATAGATATGGGTGACAGAGCCATTGATAATCTTCAAGAATTTTTCTCTAATAAAAAGCCAAAAGACCAAATTAATTAGCTTACAATTCTAAGTTGTGTTTACTGTCCAGAATGTAAGTAAATCAAGCCTTTTTTTTAATTTTTGATTATTATTTTAGAAGACAGGCAGTTTTTTTTTTGATTAAATAACCAAAGTTAAATTTAACTAAAACTAACACGGGAGAAAATAAACATGTCGAAAAAAACAATTACGTCTGCATCAAGACGTAAATTTTTTAAAGCAGCAGCGGTAACAGGTGCAGCAGCAGTAGCTACTGTAGCAATGCCTAACGTTGGTGCTTTCTCAGCTGCACACGGTAAAACGGTGACGTTGAAAATGCAAGCCGCTTGGCCTGCAGGAAAAAATATCTTTTTTGAAATGGCCGGTGACTATGTGAAAAGAGTAAACACAATGTCAGGCGGAAGTTTGAAAATTGAATTATTGCCAGTTGGAGCAATTTTAAAAACTGCCGAGATCGCAGACGGTGTGAGTAAAGGAGTAGTAGATGCTTCTCACTCAGTGTCAGCATATTGGTATGGTAAAAACGCAGCTGCGTCCCTATTCGGAACGGGTCCTTCATACGGATTCTCATCTCAAGAGTTAATGGGATGGATCGAGTACGGCGGAGGAAGAGCATTGTACGAAAAGACACTTAAAAAAATTGGTCTTAACGTAACAGGTTACTTCTGTATGCCTATGCCTGCACAGCCTTTCGGTTGGTTCAAAAAGAACGTAACTAAAGTGTCTGATGTTAAAGGTATGAAGTATAGAACAGTTGGACTTGCTACAAACGTTCTTCAGAAAATGGGAATGGTTGTTAGACAATTACCAGGTGGTGAAATTCAACCGGCTATGAAAACTGGTTTGATTGATGCTGCTGAGTTCAACAATCCTACATCAGACAGAGACTTTGGTATGCAAGACGTTTCTAAGCATTATCACTTAGGAAGTTTTCATCAATCTCAAGAGATGTTCGAGATGCAGTTCAACACGGCTAAACTGAAAAGTTTATCACCGGCACACCAAGCGCTTATCAAGTATTCAGCAGAAGCTGCTAATACTGATAACTACTATAAAGCTCTAGTTAGATACACAACCGACCTTGGAAAGTTAATGAACGAATCCAAAGTTAATGTGTACCAAACTTCTGACGCTATCCTAGATGCTCAATTAGCAGCATGGGATTCAGTTATGAAGGACTTTAGAAAAGATGCGTTGTTTAATGAGATTATTTTATCTCAACAAGCGTATGCTAAAGGTGTTATGAAGTATCTATTCATGAACCAGCCTAATTACAAACTGGCTTATGAAAGAACTTTCGGTAAAGTAGAAAAAGTTAAACTATAATACTGCTTTAAATTTAAAGGGGGTGAAATTTCACCCCCTTTTTTTTTATAGCTTTTGTTAACTTTTAAAATAAAAGGACTTTCGTGAGGTTTTTAAACAAATATATAGAATTTTCTGACAGCCTAAGTATTTGGGTTGGAAAAGGTTTTGCTTGGGCAATTGTTATTTTATGTTTTTCAACAATTTATGAAGTGACCATGGCATACGCTTTGAATATGCCTACTTTGTGGGCATTTGATTTTAGTTTGCAGATGTATGGAGCTCTTTTTATTATGTCTGGTGCTTACACCCTATGTAATGCTGCGCATGTTAGAGGAGATGTGATCTACCGATTGTTTCCGATCAAGACACAAGCTTCAATCGATATTGTTTTATACTTCTTATTCTTTTTTCCTGGAATTTGCGCTCTTGCATTTGCTGGAATTGAATATGCAGGGAATTCATGGATGCAAGGAGAAACGAGTTGGAATAGCCCAGCTCAAATTCAAATTTATATGATTAAAAGCTTAATACCTGCTGCTGGTTTTTTATTAATCATTGCTGGTATCAGTGAGGTGTTTAGAGCGATTATTGCACTTCGAACTGGAAAGTGGCCAGAAAGAACAGTTGCTGCTGAAGAGACAGAAAAAATCTTGATGAGAAAAAATTCTAAAGGAATCTTGGTTGATATTGGCCAAGACAAGCCAAAGATTAAAAAAATTAAAAAAAAGATTAAGAAAGGAAGAAGATAATGTTTGGCCTAACAGATCCACAAGTAGCTTTATTCATGATGGGAATTTTCCTGTTTTTAGTTTTATTGGGTTTTCCAATTGCATTTACTTTGTTGGCAATGGGAGTTGGTTTTGGATATTACGCTTACTTCGACGCCACTAAGTTAGTTAGTGTTTTTGATAATAGAATTTTCGACCTTGTTGTTCAAAATACCTATTCTGTTATGGACAATAACGTTTTGACTGCCGTCCCGCTGTTCCTGTTTATGGGATACCTAGTAGAAAGAGCTGGAATTGTTGCCAAATTATTTTTTGCTATTCGTTTAGCGTCACACAGATTGCCAGCTTCTATGGCAGTAGCTGCTTTAATTACTTGTACTATTTTTTCTACAGCAACAGGAATTATTGGTGCAGTTGTGACTTTAATGGGCTTGTTAGCGTGGCCAGCAATGATCAAAGCTGGTTATGATAAGAAGTTTGCATCAGGAGTTATTTGTGCAGGTGGTTGCCTTGGAATCTTAATTCCTCCAAGTATTATGTTAATTGTTTATGCCGTGATTGCTCAATTATCACCACTAAGATTATTTGCGGCAGCAATGTTGCCGGGATTATTATTGGCAGGACTTTATATTGCTTATGCAATTATCTTTGCAATCTTAAAGCCAGAAATTGCACCCAAGCCACGCTTGGATGAAATTCCTCCAAGAGCAGAAATTTTAAAACAGGTTTTTTATTCTTTTGTCCCACTATTCGTTTTAATTATGTTGGTTCTGGGAAGTATCCTAGGAGGGTTTGCAACTCCAGCAGAAGCTGCAGGTGTTGGAGCTTTTGGAGCTATAATTATGGCGTGGTTTTACAAAACTTTAAAATGGAAATCTTTTAAAGAATCCGTTTTTTTAACAGCAAAAACTTCAGCTATGATTATGTGGTTGTTTGTTGGTTCTTGGACATTTGCTTCTGTATTTTCTCTTTTAGGAGGACATCACGTTTTTGAACAATTCTTTATGGGTTTAAATTTAGAGCCTTGGCAGTTTTTAGTCATCACTCAGATCATTATTTTCTTATTGGGATGGCCTTTAGAATGGACAGAAATTTTAATTATTTTCGTCCCTATTTTCTTGCCACTACTAGAAAAATTTGGGGTTAATCCATATTTTTTCGCAATGTTGATTGCTTTAAATTTGCAAACTTCTTTCTTAACTCCACCCATGGCTATGTCGGCCTATTATCTAAAAGGAGTGCAAAGTAGAAACGTTGAGCTTATGGATATTTTCAAGGGTATTATGCCATTCTTAGCAATCGTAGTTTTTGCTATGATTATTCTGTATAATTTTCCAGGACTTGCACTGTGGTTACCAGACAAGTTATTTGGACCAGCATAAACCTAGATGTCTGAGCTTTGTTTTTTAAGTATAGTAGAACTTAGTAAGCTTATTCATGAGGGAAAAATATCATCAGAAGAGCTAGTTCAAAGTTACATTCAAAGAATTGAAGAAGTCGATGGCAAAGTTCAAGCCTGGGCAAATTTTGACAAAGAGCTTTTACTTGCCTCTGCAAAAGCATCCGACGATTACCGAATAACAGGAAAGCCTATAGGACCCTTGCACGGAATACCCATAGCAATCAAAGATATTTTTGGCACAAACGACTTACCAACAGAATGCGGAACAGCTTTAAGAGAAGGGGTTCGTTCAAAGAGTGATTGCGAAGTAGTTAGTTTATTGAGGAGTTCCGGTGCTTTAGTAATGGGGAAAACTGTTACTACAGAGTTTGCATACTTTGATGCGGGAAAAACAACCAATCCCCACGATCACACAAGAACACCGGGTGGCTCTTCTAGCGGTTCTGCAGCAGCAGTTGCTTCATTTATGGCTCCAGTAGCCATAGGTTCACAGACGAATGGTTCTGTTATTCGACCAGCATCTTATTGTGGAGTAATTGGTTACAAACCCACTTATGGCCTGATTAGTAGACACGGGGTAATGAAACAATCAAACATTCTAGATCATGTCGGTGTTTTCTCTCGAAGCATTGAAGACCTTGCCTTTGTAACAAAAGAAATAATCAAAAAAGACCCACAAGACAAATCCACTGTTTCATATTCAGTTTCTGACATCATGAACATTGTGAAATCAAAACCAGCTTTTGATCCTCAGTTTGTTTTTTTCAAAACTACTAAATGGAAGAATCTAGATAAAGAATCGGCTAAAAGTTTTGAGGCGTTTATTAAGAAACTTGGATCCAATGTTACAGTCATTGATGCGCCCTCAACTTTTGACAAGATTTTTGAATATCATCAAATTATTCATGAATCAGATATGGCGTATACTTTTTCTCATTTTTACCAAAGAAGAAAAGCAAAATTGGGAAAAAAATTAGTAGAGGCCATTGAAAGAGGAAACAAATACAATGCCAGAGATTATGCAGAGGCTTGTGAAAGCAGAGATCATTTCTATGAGCAATTCCAAGAAGTGTTTCATGATTATCATGCAATACTAACACCAGCATCAACAGGTGTGGCTCCCAAAGGACTTGAATATACAGGTAGCCCAGAGTTTTCAACTGTTTGGACTTATTTGGGAATGCCATCAATTTCATTGCCATTATTGCAAGGATCTAATAATCTTCCTTTAGGAGTTCAAATTGTAGGAGAGAAATTCGATGACCCTAGATTAATGAGGACTGCCAATTGGCTAATGAAAAATTTTAAAAAGGGGAAAAAATAATGATGAATAAAATAAATGCAGTTGTAGGAACTCTTTTTGCAATGGCCTTCTTCGGAGGAATTACCATAACTCTCAATAAGTCTAATATGATTACCTTTCTTGATGTTCTGCCAGTCTACATTATTATGCTGGGAACATTTTATATGATGGGCGTGGAAGTGTATGAGTGCTTAACAGCGGACACTAAGAAAAAAAAGAAAAAATAGCATAACCTCTCTTTAATTTTTTGACTAATTCTTCAGATAAGTTTTTTCATTTCTTACTGCTATTTATTCAGCCAGTTTTTATGACTAGCAATATCGCTATTGCTAAAGGAGCGTTGGGTAATATCCCACCCGTTTCGCTTGCTTTTTGGAGGTGGTTTTTTGTTTTTTTAATTATTGTTCCTTTTGTATTTAAGGAAATAAATAAAAATAAGAAATATTTACTACAAGAGCTTCCAAGACTACTATTTCTTAGTTTTACCGGCTTTGTAATTTGTGGAGCTTTTCCCTATATTTCTGGACTCACTACAACAGTTACTAATATGGGGATTATTTATGCTTTAGCACCTATTGCCATTGTTATGTTTGCCTCTTTTTTATTTCATGAAAAGCTTAGTCCAATCCAGTACATTGGAATTTTTACAAGCTTCTTTGGGGTGGCATTTGTAATTTTTAAGGGATCTTTATCAAACTTATTTAATCTAAATTTTACCTTAGGTGATTTGTGGATTCTGGCTGCAGCTATTAGCTGGGCCTTTTTTTCAATTTATTTGGTAAATTGGAAAAGTAAATTTTCAATATTTGCTCGATTTACAATTATGAGCTTTTTTGGTGCAGTTATTTTATTTCCCTTTTACATGATAGAAAATTCTTACTTTATGCAAACCATCTTTAACGATGATTTTGTAATTTTTGTTATTTTAGCATCTGTATTTCCAGGGGTGTTGGCCTTTACAATGTACACAAAGCTTCAGCAACTGATTGGCGCGTCTCTTGCTAGCTTAACGGTTTATTTTATGCCTATTTATGGTGCAATTTATGGAATGATTTTATTTAATGAAGCTTTAAAAATATTCCATCTTTATGGAGCTATCCTTGTTTTGCTCGGTATTTTTTTAGCCAATCGAAGAAAATATTCAAAATAAATTTAATGAATTAATGCCCTGGCATATTCATCAGCATTAAATTGATTTAGGTCATCTTCCTTTTCACCGACGCCAATAGCAACGATAGGAATTTTAAATTGATCAGCGATTGCAACCAGAACCCCACCTTTTGCAGTACCATCTAATTTTGTCATAATAATTCCAGTAATATCTGTAATTTTTTTAAATTCTTCTATCTGGGTGATTGCATTTTGCCCAGTGGTTGCATCCAAAACAATCCATGTTTCTTGTGGTGCTTCAGGGTCAATTTTTTTTAACACCCTTACAATTTTTGCAAACTCTTCCATTAGATTTTTTTTATTATGAAGCCTGCCCGCAGTATCAATGATGCACAAGTCTTTGCTATTATTTTTTGCATATTCTAAAGTTTTAAAAGCAACGGACGCAGGGTCAGACCCCACTTCAGACTGAATCATATCCGTACCGTTTTTATCACACCAAATTTTTAATTGGTCGATGGCTGCAGCCCGAAAGGTATCAGCGGCCCCAACAACTATTTTTTTATTCTTTTCTTTGAATAGCTTGCAAAGTTTTCCGATTGTTGTTGTTTTTCCAGTCCCATTCACACCGCATACAATAATTGTTTTTAATCCCACATCATTACTAAGAATATTTTTTTCTAATGGTTTCAAAATTTTAGAAATTTCTTCAGAAAATATTTTATAAAAGTTTTCTTTTTTGAGTTCATCTTCCGAAAACTTTTGACTTGCGAGTAAAGATTTAAATTTTTGTGAAACGCTTACGCCAAAATCAGCCCTAATCATAAACTCTTCAATTTCATGGAGCAATATATCATTAGCCTTAGTTTTAATAAAAATATCAGAAAGGCCTTCGGTTATATTCTTAGAAGATTTAAACAAACCTTCTTTTAAATTTTTAAAAAAACCCATCTATTTAAATTTCAATATTTACTTCTTGAATTTCAGATACAGGACCTGTCATATAAATTCGGTTATCTGATTTCCAATTGATTGTTAGTTTGCCACTATCAAAATGAATATGTACCAGTCTGTTTGTTAAACCTTTTTTATTTGAAGCAATAGCTGTTGCACAGGCACCAGTGCCGCAAGCTTTCGTCAATCCTGCACCACGCTCCCATACTTTTATTCTTATATTTTCTTTGTCCAACACCTTGGCGAATGTAACATTACATCGCTCAGGAAAATAATTATGATGCTCTATAGCAGGGCCAACTATTTTAAGTTTTGTAGTTTCCATTTCTTCAAAAAATATAATGTGTGGATTGCCCACGCTAAGAGAGTAGCCATTAAAGCTTCCTTGATTTTTGATATTTATTTCGATGCTGGAGCAGTCCATATCTTTAGAGAGAGGAATTTTATTCCATTCAAAAATAGGCTCACCCATATCAATGGTAATATTTTTGTTTCCATTGTCTAAAGATTTTAGAATCCCACTTTTGGTATGAATAGATATTGATTTTACTTTTTGTTCATTCATTAATAAATGAGCAACACATCTACTCCCATTCCCACAGGCAGCAGACTCCCCCCCATCTGAATTGTAAAATAAAATATTAGGAATAGAATTTTTACCCTCTTCTATGTAAATGAGCTGGTCAAACCCGACGCTATTTCTATTAGCTAGTTTTTTAATCTGTTCCGCAGTTAGGCGGGTCGGATTGGACCTTTGATCAATGATCAAAAAATCATTCCCTAATCCATCCATTTTATAACCTTTAATATTCATAGCTTTTAGTATTACCCCAGTTTCCTTGACTTTTAAATTGTTACTATATAGCTTCTGTCCACTTCCACAAATTACTACAATTTTGTGGTGTCCTCCTAGGAGGAGATCAACACTAGTCAGCGAGAATTCGCCCACTAGTGTAATTGTTGCTGGAAGAAGGAAAAAATATGTTTGAAAGTTTAACGGATAAAATTGAGAGTGCTTTTTCTTTTTTTAATCGAATTACTCGATTAGACGAAAATCAGGCAGATGAAGGACTGAGGAAAATTAGGCAAGCCTTGTTGGAGTCTGACGTTTCTCTTTCTGTAGCTAAAGATTTTATAAATAATGTTAAACCGAAAATAATTGGTCAGGAAGTTTTAAAATCAGTTACCCCAGGACAGATGATCGTCAAAATAGTTTTTGACGAATTGGTCAGTATATTGGGAAGTGAGAAAAAAGAGATCAATTTAAATGCAGTGCCTCCTGTTAAAATTTTAGTAGTAGGGTTGCAAGGCTCTGGAAAAACAACTACAGCCGCAAAATTAGCTAAATATTTAGAGAAGCATAATTCTAAAAAAAGCATGTTGGTAAGTTTGGATGTTTATAGACCAGCTGCCCAGAAACAATTAGAGATTCTTGGTCAAAGCAACTCGATCAAAACTTTGCCAATTATGGAAGGCCAATTTCCCTTGGAGATTGCCAAGAGAGCTATTAATGCCGCCTCTTTATCGGGAGAGGATATTATTATTTTTGATACTGCAGGAAGAACTCAAATCGATCAGCAAATGATGATGGAGTTAAAGCAATTAGAAAATGACATTCAGCCAACAGAAATTATTCTTGTGGCAGATTCTTTAACAGGACAAGATGCTGTCAATATTGCGACCGAATTCAAAAAAACAGTTTCCCTAAGTTCAATTATACTTACTCGTATAGACGGAGACGGAAAAGGTGGAGCTGCATTAAGCATGAAGGCAGTCACGGGCTGCCCAATAAAATTTTTAGGAACTGGTGAGGGTATTAATGAAATAGAGGTGTTTCACCCAGACAGAATTGCTAATAGAATTTTAGGAATGGGAGACATAGTTTCTCTTGTTGAAAAAGTATCCGAAGATTTAGACCAAGAAAAAATTGATGAATTAGAAGAAAATTTTAAAAAAGGAAGCTTTACTTTTAATGATTATTTAAAACAAATTAGACAAATGAAAAAAGCAGGTGGCATGAGCGGTGTGCTTAGCATGTTGCCAGGTATTTCTAAAATTAAAAAACAAATTGATGAATCTAATCTTGACGAAACTTTGCTTGGAAAACAAGAGGCAATTATTTTGTCAATGACTAAAAAAGAAAGAGACAATCCAAAAGTGATTGATGGCTCTCGGAAAAAAAGAATTGCAAATGGATCCGGAACGGACATTTCAATGGTAAACAAGCTTCTAAAGCAGCATAAAATGATGACAACTATGATGAAAAGAATGTCAAAAGGCGGTAGAGGCGCTCTTGATGGAATGAATAATATTTCACCAGAGTTTTTTAATAACTTAAAATAGAAAGGTAAAAATGTTAAAAATAAGAATGTCTAGAGGGGGTGCTAAAAAAAGACCCTTCTATAAAATAGTAGTAGCCGATTCTCGCAGACCAAGAGATGGAAAGTTTATTGAGAAAGTTGGATTCTTCAATCCTTTATTGCCAAAAGACAAGACTGAAAGACTAAGCCTTGATCTTGAAAGAATAAAGTATTGGTTAAGCCAAGGTGCTCAACCTTCAGAAAGAATTGCAAGATTTTTAGGAGAAGCAAATGTTATTCCTATGCCAAAACAAAGAAATAACCCAATCAAAGCATTACCTAAAAAGAAAGCTCAGGAAAAACTAAAAAAAATCGAGGAAGCTAAAAAAGCCGCAGAAGCCGCAGCAGCAGCTCCAGCAGTAGAAGCTCCAGTAGTAGAAGCAGCTCCAGCAGTAGAAGCTCCAGCAGTAGAAGCTCCAGCAGTAGAAGCTCCAGCAGTAGAAGCAGCTCCAGTTGAAGAGGTTAAAAAAGACGAGGAGCAGAAATAAAAACTGTAATGTGGTCTGCTAAAATATTTACTTTGTACCCAGATTTTTTTCCAGGTTTGCTTGATGTTGGAATGTACAAGAGAGCAAGAGAGAAAAACATTTGGGAACTGAACGTTGTAAATATCAGAGACTATGCGCTTGATAAACACGGCTCCGTTGATGACAAACCTTTCGGCGGAGGTAGAGGAATGTTGATGCGCGCAGATGTAGTCGATCACTGTTTAAAAAATAACCAAAATAAAAACTCTACTATTTATCTTTCTCCTCGAGGAAAGACGCTAACCCAGGAGACTGTTAAAAATTTTTCTTTACAGGGCGGATTAAATATTTTGTGTGGTCATTTTGAAGGTGTCGATCAAAGAGTAATAGAAAAAAATAACATAGAAGAAATAAGTATTGGCGACTATGTTTTGTCAGGAGGTGAGACGGCAGTAATGGTTTTGCTAGATAGTATCCTAAGGCTTTTGCCTGGTGTTGTAGGGGCAGAAGGATCTTTAGAAGAGGAAAGTTTTAATAACCACTTACTGGAATATCCTCAATATACTCAACCAAGAGAATGGGACGGTAAAAAGGTGCCAGACGTTCTATTATCGGGAAACCACGCGGAAATAAAGCACTGGCGTTTAGAACAGTCCAGGGGTATAACACAGCGCCTAAGACCAGATATGTGGCAGAGGTATAACAAAAACAAAAATTAGAATGAATTTAGTCATGAAAAATATTGAAGATATCAACAAAGAGCAGATTAAAAAATTAACTGAAAACAAGACAATCACAGATTTTAATCCTGGGGATACGGTTAAAGTTAATGTCCGAATAATCGAGGGAAAAAAACAAAGGATTCAAGCATACGAAGGGGTGTGTATTGCAAAAAAAAATAGAGGAATTAATTCCGCATTTACAGTTAGAAAAATTTCTTTTGGTGAGGGTGTGGAAAGAGTATTCCAACTTTACAGCCCAAATGTAGAGTCTGTAGAATTAATGCGATCAGGAAAGGTCAGAAGAGCTAAACTTTACTATCTGAGAGATAGAAAAGGAAAATCAGCTAGAATTAATGAAAAGATTAAAAAGAAAATTGGTTCAGACGTTACAGCAAAAAAAGTTGTAGCCAAAAAAGGAGCTGCTGAAAAAGTAGCTGTTAGTGAAGATACAAAGAAGTAATTTGTAATGTCCCAAACTCTGTACGATAAAATATTTGAAAGCCACTTAATTGATAAGCAAGAAGATGGAACATGCCTTCTTTTTATTGATAGACATCTCGTTCATGAAGTAACAAGTCCACAAGCATTCGAAGGATTGCGAATGAATGGAAGAAAAGTAAAATTTCCAGAATTTACACTTGCTGTAGCTGATCACAATGTTCCCACAACAGATAGAAGCAAGCCAATTGAAAATAAAGATTCGGCTTTGCAATATGAAACTTTGCAAAAAAACTGCAAAGATTTTGATATAAATTTTTTTGGCTTAAATGATATTAGACAAGGAATTGTTCATGTAATTGGACCAGAGCAAGGTTTGACCCAGCCCGGAATGACAATTGTATGTGGAGATAGTCATACAGCAACTCATGGAGCGTTCGGTGCTTTGGCTTTTGGTATTGGAACTTCAGAAGTAGAACATGTTTTGGCTACCCAAACTTTAATCCAAAGAAAAGCCAAAAATATGAAAATTGAAATTCAAGGTAAGCTTTCACTTGGTGTGACTGCTAAAGATATTATTCTTACTATTATTGGAAAAATAGGAACGGCCGGAGGAACTGGTTACGTTATAGAATATTGCGGCGAGGTAATTAAAAATTTATCGATGGAAGAAAGAATGACTGTTTGCAATATGTCTATTGAGGCTGGAGCAAGAGCGGGAATTATTCAACCAGATGAAAAAACTATAGAGTTTATGAGAAATAAACCTTTGGCTCCCAAAGGAGACGATTGGGGAAAAGCAGAAGCATTCTGGTTAAGTTTGCATTCAGACAAAGATGCAAAATATGATGAAACTATAGTGCTAAAGGGAGAGGAAATAGCACCTTCTGTTACTTGGGGAACTAGTCCAGAAGATGTTTTGCCAATTACCGGTACCATTCCTCACCCAGATGATTTTACCGATCCTGATAAAAAAAATTCAGTTGTTAGGTCTCTTGAATATATGGGTCTAGAGTCAAATAAAAAATTAGAAACAGTTGTAATAGATAAAGTTTTTATAGGATCTTGTACTAACGGAAGAATTCAGGATCTAAGAGCAGCAGCTGCCATATTAAAAGGTAGAAAAATAGCAGCTCATGTTACAGGATTTGTCGTTCCGGGATCTGGCTTGGTTAAAAAACAAGCAGAAGAAGAGGGTTTAGATAAAATTTTTACTGATGCAGGATTAGAATGGAGAGAAGCAGGTTGTTCAATGTGCCTAGGTATGAACCCGGATCAATTATTGCCAGGTGAGAGATGTGCATCAACTTCTAATAGAAACTTTGAAGGAAGACAGGGAAGAGGAGGCAGAACTCATTTGCTTAGTCCCGCAATGGCTGCAGCAGCAGGAATTGAAGGAAAATTAACAGACGTGAGAAAATTCTTATAATGGAAAAGTTTAACACAACCAAAAGTATTCCAGCTTATCTGCCCATAGCGAACGTGGACACAGACATGATGATACCAAAACAGTTTTTAAAAACTATTAAGAGAACAGGATTGGGTGAAAGTTTATTTTTTGAAATGAGATATGACGATTCTGGAAAGCCAATAGAAAGTTTCACTCTTAATCAAGAGCCTTACAATAAATCAACAATTTTAATAGGAGAAAAAAATTTTGGGTGTGGATCTTCAAGAGAGCATGCGCCATGGGCACTATTAGATTTTGGCTTTAGAGTTATCATAGCACCTAGTTTTGCTGATATATTTTACAATAACTGTTCTAAAAATGGGATCTTAGCTATTGTTTTGCCAGAAGAAAAAATAAAAGAACTTGCAGATTTTTCTAAAAACAAGAAAGAAATTGAAGTTAACTTAGATCAGCAAAAAATTACCAAAGGAGACAATCAGCCCATAGAGTTTGATGTGGATCCTTTTCAAAAAGAATGTTTAATAAACGGCCTCGATGACATTGGAATTACATTAAAAAAATCAGAAAATATTACTAAATTTATTTCTAATCAAAAAAACAAAACACCCTGGCTTTTTTAAATGGCTAAAAAAAATATTTTATTACTAGCTGGAGACGGTATTGGTCCTGAAATAATGACCGAAGCAAAAAAGGTTATTCATTGGTTTAATGAAAATAAGAAATTAGAAATAGAATGTTCAGAAGAATTGGCAGGTGGAGCTTCCTACGACGAGAGCGGAACTCCATTAACAGACCAAGTTTTATATAAAGCAATGGATAGTGATGCGGTTCTTTTAGGAGCGGTGGGAGGTCCCAAATGGGACAATCTAGAGTTTTCTAAAAAACCAGAAAGAGCACTTTTGCGCCTAAGAAAAGAAATGAGATTGTTTGCCAATTTAAGACCAGCAATATGTTTTGAGGAGCTTGTTAGCGCATCTTCTTTAAAGTCTGAAATTATATCTGGTTTGGATATTCTAATAGTTAGAGA
Source organism: uncultured Pelagibacteraceae bacterium (assembly GCA_963925905.1). Taxonomy (GTDB): domain Bacteria; phylum Pseudomonadota; class Alphaproteobacteria; order Pelagibacterales; family Pelagibacteraceae; genus IMCC9063. The sequence goes on along the minus strand of CAWUVR010000058.1, from coordinate 1,452 downwards.
GCTAACAGGCGGAATTTACTTTGGAGAGCCGAGAGGAATTGAGCTAATGGAAAATGGCGAAAGAAGAGGTGTGAATACTCATGTCTATACCTCTAAAGAAATTAAAAGAGTTACTAAGGTAGCTTTTGATTTAGCACTAAAAAGAAATAAAAAAGTTACATCAGCTGACAAGTCTAACGTGATGGAAGCGGGACTTTTGTGGAAAGAGGAAGTCCAAGCATTCCACGATGAAAATGCAGCTTACAAAGAAATCGAATTAAGTCATATGTTAGCAGACAACTGCGCAATGCAATTGGTTCGAAACCCCAAACAATTTGATGTGATAGTTACAGACAACTTATTCGGGGACATGCTATCGGATGAAGCTGCTATGCTAACAGGATCTCTTGGAATGTTACCATCTGCTTCTTTAAGCGAAAAAGATAAGCATGGAAGAATTAGATCCATGTATGAACCGTGTCACGGCTCAGCACCAGATATAGCTGGAAAAGGCTTGGCCAATCCTATTGCTATGATTTTGAGTTTTGCCATGGCTTTAAAATATTCTTTAGATTTTGACAAAGAGTCAGATTTGTTAGAATCTGCAATTAAACTAGTTTTAAAAGATGGTTTAAGAACAGCGGATATTATGGAAAAAGATAAAAAGAAAGTTTCTACATCTGAAATGGGTGATGCAATAGTTGCAAAATTAGACTTACAAAAATGAAGCTTAATATAGCAATTGCCGGAGCAACGGGAAACGTTGGCAGGAAAATAATAGAAGTTTTAGAAAGAAGAAGTTTTCCTTTAGACAATCTTTATTTGCTAGCTTCTAAAAATAGCGCAGGAAAAGAAGTTAAATTCAAAGAAAAAAAAATAATCATCGAGGAATTAGACAGTTTTGATTTTTCAAAAGCGGCAATCACTTTTTTTTGCTGTGGCTCAACAGTCACAAAAGCATTAGCAGAAAAAGCAGCCAAACATACGGTTGTTATTGATAACTCGAGTCTTTATAGAATGGATCCGGATATTCCGCTGATTGTTCCAGAAGTAAATTGGGAAGATTTAAAAAATTATAAAAAAAGAAATATCATTGCAAATCCTAACTGTTCTACAGCTCAGCTAGTAGTTGCTCTAAAACCTTTGCATGACTTGTTTAATATTAAGAGAGTAGTTACTTCTACTTATCAGTCAGTATCAGGTGCGGGTAAAGAGCCAATGGATGAGCTGATTCAGCAGACGAAACAGTTTTTAAATAATGAAACAATTCAACCAAAAAAATTTACTAAACAAATTGCCTTCAATGTCATTCCTCACATCGATGTTTTTGCTGATGACGGATACACAAAAGAAGAATTAAAAATGGTCAATGAAACTAAAAAAATATTAGATAGCAAAATAGAATTAACAGCTACTTGCGTCAGAGTTCCAGTTCTTATTTCTCATAGCGAATCTGTTAATATTCAGTTTGAA
>CAWUVR010000057.1:0-2941 GCA_963925905.1 uncultured Pelagibacteraceae bacterium | reverse complement strand
GGGAATATTTTTTACCTTATTAAAAATAGGCGATACTATTTTCAGCAACCAAATGAATTTTGGCATATCCGATATAATTTTATCTTTAATGCCCATGGTAAATTTTTTGTAGTAGTGAGATAAAAATTCACTTTTCATTTTTGCCATATCAACACTCATCGGACACTCTCGTTGACAAGCTTTACAGCTGACGCAAAGTTCCATGGTCTCGAACATTTCTTTCGATGCAAAAGATCCTTCTGGTAATTGATTAGAAAGCGCTAACCGTAAGGTATTAGCTCTTCCCCGAACTAAATCTTTTTCATCTTTAGTGACACGGTAGGAAGGGCACATCACTCCTGAATCTAGTTTTCTACAAGCTCCATTATTATTGCACATTTCTACAGCGTCGGAGAATTGCCCCCACTGCGACCAGTCATAATGAGTGGATATATTTTCTGCCTGGTAATCAGCTTTGTATCTCATCAAAGATCTATCATCAGACTTATAGGGTCTGACAATTTTTCCTGGATTTAAAAGGGCTTTAGGATCAAAGCTGTCTTTAATTTCCTCAAAAGCACCAACGATTTTTTTGCCAAACATCATCTCATGAAATTCAGATCTAACAATTCCGTCCCCATGTTCACCAGAATGTGATCCTTTATATTTCTTCACCATAGCAAAAGCTTCTTCGGCAATAGATCTCATGTTTTTTACATCTTGTTCGGTCTTCATATTTAACACCGGTCTAACGTGTAAAGTTCCCACCGATGCATGAGCGTAAAACATTCCGCTAGTATTATATTTTTTAAACACTTCTTTTAGTCCAGCCGTATAGTCAGCCAAGTGTTCTAAAGTGACAGCACAATCTTCAATGAAGGCTACCGCTTTTTTATCACCCTTCATCGACATTAAAATATTAAGACCTGCTTTTCTAATTTCAAAAATAGCTTTTTGGTCTTGTAAATTTTCATGAGCAGAAAAATCATTTCCTGCGTTATCTGTTTTAACCAGGATTTCTAAATCTTTGAGTTTTTGTCTGATAAGATTAATATCGTCATCAATAAATTCTACCATCAGCACCGCTTCCGGATCTCCTTTGATGTATTTGTTAATTTCACCAGCATACTGTGGGATTGCTTTTGCAAGATCAATTAAATTTTTATCTAGTAGCTCAACCGTGGTTGGCTGTAGTTTGACCATTTCTTTTACAATCGTCATGGCTTCACTGAAACTTTTGAAAAAACAAACTCCTAAGACTTTTTGCTTTGGTATCTCCCATAGTTTTAATTTCACTTTATTGAATAAAGACAAGGTTCCTTCAGAGCCAACCAGAATGTTGGAGGTATTGAATCCATTAGGATTAATTAAGTCGATGTTATATCCGCCCACTCTTCTTTGGGTGATAGGGAAGTGCAAATCAATCTCTTCCTTGGTTCTTTCCTTCACTTCTAAAAAATTTTTAATAATTTCGTATTTACGGTTGTGATTATTAGTAATGTCTAAATAATTCTTATCTATGTCATCAAAGGTGTGAATAGTTCCGTCATCCAGTATAGCTTCCACCGCCAGGACGTTGTTCACCATGTTGCCGTAATATAACGATCTGGAGCCACAACTATTATTTGCAGTCATCCCACCAATAGTTGCTCTGCTACTAGTTGAGACATCTACTGGAAACCAAAGTCCATATTGTTTCAAATGTGCATTCAGTTGATCAAGAACAATGCCGGGTTCTACCCACACTGTTTTTTCAGCAACATTTAAATCTAAAATTTTGTTTTGATATTTGGAATAATCTAAAACAATACAATCACCAACGGTCTGACCACATTGCGAGCTACCACCGCCTCTTGCCAGTAAGGGAATATTGTTTTTTTGAGAGTAGTTCATTAACTCCAAAACATCGTTGGTATCCTTAGGAACCACCACTCCAACCGGAGTTATTTGATATAGAGAAGAATCGGTGCTGTATCTGCCTCGAGAAAAATCATCAAACAAAACCGTGCCTCTTACCCGACCTTGTATTTCTTTTGCAATTTTTTCTATTTGATTTTGATTCATTGTTGCTACTTCAGATTAGTAGCACTATTTTTTACTTTGATAAATTAAAGTCCCAAACTTTTTCATCGCACTTGGAGATAGGGTTAGTCCTAACCCAGGCTCTTTATTCAATGTTAACCATCCATTTTTAATTTCAGGAGGATTGGAAAACAATTCTGCTTGAAGAGGATCCCTTTCAGGGTCTGGAAAAGATTCTACAATTCTTCCAGCAGGAGAAGAGGCCACTAATTGCGCGTGAATATAACAATCGTGATGAGGAGCCACATCCACATGATTCAATTCACAAAGTGCTGTTAATTTTTTTCCATGTGTAAAACCACCAAACATCGTCACATCAAATTGCAAAATTTGAATAGCACTTTCTTCAATAAAAGAACGACAGCCAAAGCTAGTGATTTCGCTTTCTCCCCCTGAGATAGGGATCGAGGTTTGCTTTGCTAGTAAAGCAGTTTGCCTTCTATCATCTGCCCACCTCACCGGTTCTTCTAGCCAAGTAGGCTTTAACGGCTCTAATAATTTACAAGCTTGAATAGCTGTTTTCAAATCCCATGCACGATTGACATCAATCATAAGATCTTTATCTGGGCCAATCACATCTCTAATAATTTGCATTCTCTTTACATCTTCCTCTAAAGACAATCCTCCCACCTTACCCTTGAATCCTTGATGACCTTCTGCAACTAATTTTTGAATTTCGTCTTTAAGTTGGATATTGTCTTTTCCATCTTGGTAGTAGGCGCAAGTAACATAGCAAGGCACTTTATCTCTAAAACCACCAAAAATTTGATACAGGGGAAGACCTGCCTTCTTTCCAATAATATCCCAACAGGCAATATCCACCGCAGAAGAAATTCTAATTAAAGCTTCTCGGCTCCATTTTTTTTCATTGGAAATTCTC